>NZ_JAFMOZ010000110.1:0-56049 GCF_019049615.1 Rahnella sp. BCC 1045
CGATGAAAATCGCGCCCTTTTTAATTGTTATTCTTAACTCAAATTTCCCCGTCGTGTTTTACATTCCCGTCAGGTCTTTCACAACTCATTCCGTATAATTCATAGGCGTTTTTACCCATGCTTAACATGGGGATACTTTTTATTCATTCAGCCAATCTATGAGTCAAATAGGCTTGCAGAGCCCCGCGCAATGCGCATATTATGCGACGGTCATAATAATAATTATCGTTTACATTCCCATTACCACTCCAGAGATAATGCAATGGCTTCTCAATGCTCGCTTTCAAACTCAGTCCAAAAAGGCGCATTTAAGCGTCGGACGCTCGCGTTAACCATTACCGCCGTTCTGGGCTCCACCGCGTTTTACGCAGGTGCAGCAACCACAGCAACCGCAAAAGAAGATACGATTAATGTCACCAGCTCTGCGTCTGCTGATGTCGCACAGGAATCGGCATGGGGCCCGGCCGCAACAATCGCGGCAAAACACAGTGCGACCGGGACTAAAACCGATACGCCACTGGTGAAAACCCCGCAGTCTGTTTCCGTGGTCACCCGTGAAGAAATGGACATGAAGCAGCCTGTGACGGTGAAAGAAGCGCTGGGTTATACGCCGGGTGTCTTCGCCAGCCGTGGTAGCTCCAACACCATCGATGCTATGGCAATCCGTGGCTTCACCTCTGTGAATACCAACCAGTATCTCGACGGTATCAAACTTCAGGGTGATAACTATTCTGAAGTGTCGATGGATCCGTACATGCTTGAGCGTGTCGAAGTGCTGCGCGGGCCGTCTTCCGTTTTGTACGGTAAAAGCAACCCGGGCGGCGTTGTCAGCATGGTCAGCAAGCGCCCGACCACTGAACCACTCAAAGAAGTACAGTTCAAAATGGGTACAGATAATCTGTACCAGACCGGGTTTGATTTCAGCGATGCCATCGACGATGCGGGCGTGTATTCCTACCGTCTGACCGGTGTGGCACGTAGTCAGGATGCGCAGCAGGAAATGGCGAAAGAAAAACGCTATTCCATTGCTCCGTCTTTCTCATGGCGTCCTGATGATAAAACTGATTTCACCTTCCTGAGCAATTTCCAGAACGATCCGGATGCGGGTTACTACGGATGGTTGCCACGTGAAGGCACCGTTGTGCCGTATTACGACGCCAACGGTAAAGCGCATAAACTGCCGACAGATTTCAACGAAGGCGAAGCGGGTAACCGCATGTCCCGTAATCAGAAAATGGTCGGTTACAGCTTTGCGCACCAGTTTGATGATACCTGGACAGTTCGCCAGAACCTGCGTTACACCAAACTCGATACGGAATATAAATCGGTTTACGGCTTCGGCTACCTCGGCAACGGCAACATTACGCGCAGCTATGTTCAGTCCAAAGAGAAGCTGGCGAACTTTGATGTTGATACGCAGGCACAAGCTAAATTCGGTACCGGTGATGTTGATCACACCGTGCTGGCAGGCGTCGATTACATGCGTATGCGTAACGATATTGATGCGGATTACGGCAGCGCAAGTAATCTGAATCTGGCCAATCCGCAGTACGGTAACGGCAATGTCTCGCTGTACTTCCCGTATGAGATCCTCAACCGTCAGGAACAAACGGGCCTGTACGTGCAGGATCAGGCGGAATGGAACAAGTGGATCCTGACCCTCGGCGGTCGTTACGATTTCGCGAAAAGCTCAACCTTTACCCGCACAACGAACACTTCTGCGCAGATCAACGACGAGCAGTTTACCTGGCGCGGCGGTCTGAACTACCTGTTTGACAACGGTATTTCTCCGTACTTCAGCTACAGCGAATCCTTTGAACCGACTGCCGGCGCGACCAAAGAAGGGAAACCGTTCGATCCTTCAATGGGCAAACAGTACGAAGCCGGGATCAAATACATCCCGAACGATCGTCCGATCAGCCTGACCGCGGCGGTATACCAGCTGACAAAAGACAAAAACCTGACTGCCAACCCTGCTGATGCTGCCTTTAGCGTTCAGTCTGGTGAAATACGTTCGCGTGGTGTTGAACTCGAAGCCAAAGCTGCGATTAACGCTAACATTAACGTGACGGCGTCTTATACCTACACTGATGCCAAGTACACGCATGACACCACTTTCGAAGGCAAACGCCCTGTTGAAGTACCGGCAAATATGGCGTCTCTGTGGGCGGATTACACCTTCCACGAAACGGCTCTCAGCGGCCTGACCGTAGGCTCCGGTGTGCGTTATGTCGGGGCCAGCTCCAGCTTCTACACAACGAACGGTGTAAATGCAGACAAAGCGAATGAAGCATTCAATGTCTCTTCATACACACTGGTGGATGCAACGGTGAAATACGATCTGGGTCGTTTCGGCCTGCCGGGTTCTTCCGTGGGCGTGAACATCAACAACTTGCTGGATCGTGAGTACGTTGCCAGCTGCTACCGCGATTACGCCTGTTACTGGGGTTCAGATCGTCAGGTTGTGGCAACAGCCACCTTCCGTTTCTAAAAGTTTTAAGAAGTTAAATCCGGGCACGCTGGTCGTGCCCGTTTCCAATTCACTTCCAGACGCCACGTAGAAAATCTTATGCCTGATAACAACGTACACCCGTCTTCATCGCTGCCTGACAGCGTCTTTCGCCTGCAAGAAGTCAGCTTTTCAGTGCCGGGGCGAACGTTGCTCGCGCCGCTGTCTCTGACCTTCCCGCAGGGGAAAGTGTGCGGGCTGATTGGCCATAACGGCTCCGGGAAATCAACGTTGTTAAAAATGCTGGGACGGCATCAGCCGGCGACGTCCGGAACGATTTATCTGAATGAAACGCCGCTGGCCCAGTGGGACAGCAAAGCGTTTGCGCGTCAGGTTGCGTATCTGCCGCAGCAACTTCCGGCCGCAGAAGGCATGACGGTGCAGGAACTGGTGGCGATTGGCCGCTATCCGTGGCACGGCGCGCTGGGGCGTTTTAAACATCAGGACAAAGAAAAAGTCGAAGAAGCCATTGCGCTGGTGGGCCTGAAACCGTTCGCCCAGCGCCTGGTCGACAGCCTCTCGGGCGGCGAGCGTCAGCGTGCGTGGCTGGCGATGATGGTCGCACAGGACAGCCGTTGCCTGTTGCTCGACGAACCGACTTCCGCGCTGGATATCGCGCATCAGAAAGATGTGCTGGCGTTGATCCAGCGCCTGAGCCGTGAGAAAGGCTTAACCGTGATCGCGGTATTGCATGATCTGAATATGGCGGCGCGTTATTGCGATGAACTGATGGCATTGCGCGGCGGTGAGATGATCGCGCAGGGCGCGCCGGAAGACATGATGCGCGGTGACGTTCTCGAACAAATTTATGGTATTCCGATGGGCATTCTTCCGCATCCTGCGGGCGGTGCGCCGGTAAGCTTCGTTTACTGATATGTCTGATATTCAACGTTATTCAGGGCTGACGCGCCGTCGTCTTTTACAGATGATGGCGCTGTCCCCGTTACTGACTTCCCTGCCAGCGCTGTCTGCCTCGCGCCCTGATCTGAGCCGCATTGTTACCCTCGAATGGTTACCTACCGAGCTGCTGATTGCGCTTGGCGTGATGCCGCTGGCGATTGCTGATATTCCCAATTACAACCTGTGGGTGGCAGAACCGCCGCTGGCGCCCGGCGTTATCGATGTCGGCCAGCGCACCGAACCCAACATGGAACTTATCCAGCAACTGAAACCTTCTTTGTTGCTGATAACGCAAGGTTATGGTCCGGATACCCAACAGCTGGAAACCATCGCGCCGGTGCTGGGTGTGAAAGCCAATGACGGCAGCGCGAAGCCGATGCAACTGGCGATCAAATCGCTGCATAAACTGGCGGATACGCTCGGTTTGCAGGAGCGCGCCGAAGAACATTTGCGGGTGTATAACGACGCCATTGCGAAAACGCGTGAGCTGATGAAACCGGTCGCGCAGCAACCGGTTCTGCTGATGACCTTTATCGACCCGCGCCACGTTCTGGTGTTTGGTCAGGGCAGCATGTTCCATGAAATCATGGGCGATGTCGGGCTGACCAACGCGTGGAGCGGAGAAGGCAGCTTCTGGGGCAGTGTGTCAGTGGGCGTTGAGCGCCTGACCCGCATTAAAAATGCCCGCGTGCTGTGTTTTGATCACGGCAGCGCTGACATCATGGACGCGGTTGCCAAAACGCCGCTGTGGAAATCAATGCCATTCGTGCGTGCTAATCAGTTCAGCGTTGTCCCCGCCGTCTGGTTCTACGGCGCGACGTTCAGCGCCATGCATTTTTGTAAAATCCTGAACAGCACACTGGGGAAACCGGTATGAACTGCCGTTCACTCAGCGTTTCGCTGATCCTACTTTTGGTTCTGGCGCTGGCGGCCGGTGCGCTCAGCATCTACAACCTGCACCAGCAATTGCCTTATCACTTATGGCGCGGCGCGCTCTGGCAGCCGGACATCGATGATGTTCAGCAGATGCTTTTCCATTACAGCTCACTGCCGCGCATTGCCGTCGCGCTGCTCGCCGGTGCCGGTCTGGGGCTGGTCGGTTTACTGTTCCAGCAGGTATTACGTAATCCGCTGGCCGAACCCGCGACGCTGGGGGTTTCGGCGGGCGCACAGCTCGGCCTGACGATCGCCACTCTCTGGGCGTTGCCGGGCGGCATGATTACGCAGCAGTTTGCCGCGATGACTGGAGCGGTGGTGATCGGCGGACTGGTGTTCGGGATCGCCTGGGGCAAACGCATGTCGCCGGTGACGCTGATCCTCGCGGGGCTGGTACTCGGTTTGTATTGCGGGGCGGTGAATGGCCTGCTCGGAATCTTCAACTATCAGAGCCTGCAAAGCCTGTATATGTGGAGCAGCGGTTCGCTGACGCAGCAGGACTGGGATGTCGCGACGTTTTTACTGCCGCGCGTGATTATCGTCTGGCTGCTGGCCTTCCTGTTGCAGCGCCCGATGACGCTGCTCGGGCTGGATGACGGCGTCGCGAAAAACCTGGGTTTAGGCTTGTCGGCGGCGCGTCTGGCAGTGCTGGCGCTGGCGATCCTGATGAGTGCGCAGCTGGTCAACGCCGTCGGGATAATCGGTTTTATCGGCCTGTTTGCGCCGCTTCTGGCAAAAATGCTCGGCGCACGTCGCCTGACTGCGCGTCTGGTGATGGCTCCGCTGATTGGCGCATTGCTGCTGTGGTTCACCGATCAGGTGATGCAGTACGTGACGCAAATCTGGATGGAAATCCCGACCGGTGCCGCGACCGCGTTAGTCGGTGCGCCGCTGCTGCTGTGGCTGCTGCCGCGTCTGCGAAACAGCATGACGCCGCCGCCGATGAATCAGGGCGACAATGTGCCCAATGAACGTCACCATCTGGTGCGTTGGGTTGTGCTGGCTTTACTGGTGCTTCTCGCCGGGCTGGTGATAGCGCTTATGGTCGGGCGTAATGCGACAGGCTGGAGCTGGGCGACGGGCGCAGATTTGCAGGCGTTGCTGCCGTGGCGTTTACCGCGCGTACTGGCGGCGCTGGCGGCAGGGATTATGCTGGCATCTTCCGGCGTGCTGATTCAGAAACTGACCGGTAACGCGATGGCGAGCCCGGAAGTGCTGGGGATCAGCTCCGGTGCGGCGACCGGCGTCGTGGTGATGATGTTTATCGTTCCCGGCGATGCGTTTGTGTGGTTGCTGCCTGCGGGCAGTGCCGGTGCGGCGTTAACGTTGCTGGTGATTATGGTCGCCTCCGGCCTGCGCAGTTTCTCGGCGGAACGGATGTTGCTGACCGGCATTGCGTTGAGTACCGCTTTCACCACGCTGATGACACTGCTGCTGGCCAGCGGCGATCCGCGTATGGGCGGTTTGCTGACCTGGCTTTCAGGTTCGACCTATTCAGTGACTGCGCCGATGGCGTGGCGAACGCTGGCGCTGGCCGCCGTGCTGATGGTCATCGTGCCGTTCTGCCGTCGCTGGATAAACATATTGCCGCTCGGCAGCGTGACCGCGAAATCCGTCGGGCTGGCGCTGACGCCAACGCGTGTGGCGATCCTGCTGCTGGCCGCCGTGATGACGGCGGCCGCAACGCTGACCGTCGGGCCGCTGAGTTTTGTCGGGCTGATGGCACCGCATATGGCGCGCATGATGGGATTCCGCCGCGCCGTTCCTCAGTGGATGGTGGCGAGTATTCTCGGCGGTCTGCTGATGGTCTTCGCGGACTGGTGTGGCCGTATGGTGATCTTCCCAAACCAGATCCCCGCCGGTTTGCTCGCGACCTTCATCGGCGCGCCGTACTTTATCTATCTGCTGAGAAAGCAGGCGAGTTAACGTGTTTGCCAATAGAAAAGGGGCCAGATGGCCCCTTTTTGCTTTCTGCCGGATAGAGCGGCTTAAAGCTTAGCGAAACAGCGGCGCGCGGCGTCGATGGTGCGCTGAATGTCTTCCTGCGTGTGGGCCAGAGACATGAAGCCCGCTTCGAACGCGGAAGGTGCCAGATAAATGCCTTCTTCCAGCATCATGTGGAAGAATTTTTTGAAACGCTCAACGTCGCATTTCATCACGTCCTGATAGCTGGTGACGGTTTTGGCATCGGTAAAGAACAGGCCAAACATGCCGCCGACGTGGTTCACCACGAACGGAATGTTCTCTTCTGCTGCGGCTTCACGTAAACCTTCAGCCAGCTGCGTGGTGCGTTCGGTCAGGGTCTGATGCACGCCCGGTTGTGCCACCTGCGTCAGGCAGGCGATACCGGCGGCCATCGCAATCGGGTTGCCGGAAAGCGTACCCGCCTGGTACACCGGCCCGGTCGGTGCCAGCGCTTCCATCACATCGCGACGACCACCAAACGCGCCTACCGGCATACCGCCGCCGATGATTTTACCCAGACACGTCAGATCAGGCATCACATCGTAATACTCCTGAGCACCGCCCAGCGCGACGCGGAAACCCGTCATCACTTCGTCGATAATCAGCAGTGCGCCGAACTCATCACAAATTGCACGCAGGCCCGGCAGGAATTCCGGCAGTGGCGGCACGCAGTTCATGTTGCCCGCGACCGGCTCAACGATGATACAGGCGATGTCGTCAGGATATTGTTCGAACGCGGCGCGCACTGAATCCAGATCGTTATACGTACAGGTCAGCGTGTGTTTGGCGAAATCAGCCGGAACACCCGGAGAGTTTGGCTGGCCGAGAGTCAGCGCGCCGGAACCGGCTTTCACCAGCAGGCAGTCGGCGTGGCCGTGATAGCAGCCTTCGAATTTGACGATTTTATCGCGATGCGTGAAGCCGCGCGCCAGACGGATGGCGCTCATGGTCGCTTCCGTTCCGGAGTTCACCATGCGAACCATGTCCATGCTTGGCACCAGCCCGGTGACCAGCTCGGCCATTTTGACTTCCATTTCGGTCGGTGCGCCAAAACTCAGGCCGCGTTGCGCTGCTTCAATAACCGCGTTGCGGATTTCCGCGTTGTTGTGGCCGAGCACCATCGGGCCCCACGAGCCAACATAGTCGATATAGGCTTTGCCATCGGCATCAAACAGGAACGCGCCGTCTGCGCGCGCAATGAATAAGGGGACGCCGCCGACGCCGGAGAAGGCACGTACCGGCGAGTTAACACCGCCCGGGATTAGCGCTTGCGCCTGCGTGAACAGACTTTCTGACTTACTCATTATTCGGCTCCTGAATTGCTGGGTTCTGTATGTAATAAGAATGTTGATGCGCCCATTCTAGTGAAGTGAGCGGCGTTATCAAACCGTAAACCGTGCGGCATATTGTTGCAGATCCTGTCAGGCCGGCATTTTGTATGATTAAATCCATCAATCTTTCACAACTCTTTCCAAATAACCTTTCACCAAATGAATGAATCAGGCTCTGAACATTTAGATAATCCGCGCCTGCGCGGTCCGCGTAAGCGCAGTGAAGTGCTGCGCCTTTTTCTGCGCCGCGATAAAACGCCGGTCACGATTTTGATGGTCGCCGCGGTGGCCGGTACCGTCGCCGGACTGCTCGGCGTGGCGTTCGAAAAAGCGGTTAACTGGGTGATGCACCTGCGCCTCACCGGCTTGGGATTTTTCAGCGATTACTGGATCCTGCTGTGGCCGCTGACCTTTGTGGTTTCCGCCGTGCTGGCGATGTTTGGTTATTACCTGGTGCGCAAATTCGCGCCCGAAGCGGGCGGCTCCGGCATTCCTGAAATTGAAGGCGCGCTGGAAGAATTACGGCCGGTTCGCTGGTGGCGCGTTATCCCGGTGAAGTTTTTTGGCGGGATGGGCACACTCGGCGCAGGCATGGTATTGGGCAGGGAAGGGCCGACCGTGCAGATGGGCGCAAACGTCGGGAAAATGATGGTGGATATTTTCCGGCTGCGCAGCGCTGAAGCGCGCCATTCTTTGCTGGCAACCGGCGCGGCGGCCGGGCTTTCGGCCGCTTTTAACGCACCGCTGGCGGGGATCCTGTTCATTCTCGAAGAGATGCGTCTGCAATTCCGGTACAGCCTGATTTCCATCAAAGCGGTGTTTATCGGCGTGATTATGTCGAGCATCGTCTTTCGTGTTTTCAACGGCGATGGCGCGGTAATTGAAGTCGGGAAACTGGCGAACGCACCGCTCAACACGCTGTGGCTGTATCTGGTGTTAGGCATGGTTTTTGGCGTGGTGGGCGTCAGCTTTAACGCGCTGATTTTCCGTACGCAGGATATGTTTGCGCGCATTCACGGCGGCAATCTGAAAAAAATCCTGATTATTGGCGGTATTCTGGGCGGCTTTTGCGGGTTGCTCGGGCTGGTTCAGCCGGAAGCGGCAGGCGGCGGCTTTGCGCTGATCCCGCTGGCGGCGGCCGGCAAATACAGCCTGCTGATGCTTCTGTTTATCTTTGTTGTCCGCGTTGCGACCACGTTACTGTGCTTCGCCTCCGGTGCGCCGGGCGGGATTTTCGCGCCGATGTTAGCGCTCGGCACTTTGCTGGGCACCGCATTCGGCACCGCGGCGATGTACTTTTTCCCGCAATACGGCATTGAGCCCGCGACCTTTGCAATTGCCGGAATGGGCGCGTTATTTGCAGGCAGTGTACGTGCGCCGCTCACCGGAATTGTGCTGGTGCTGGAAATGACCGATAACTATCAGCTCATTTTGCCGATGATTATTACCTGTCTCGGCGCAACGCTGATGGCACAGTTTTTGGGGGGTAAACCCTTGTATTCGGCCATTCTGACCCGCACCTTGCAACGGCAGGAAAGTGAAAATACCGAAAAAGCGGAAGCAGAATCTGAGACTAAAGGCACCATTAGTCAGGACAGCGCGACCAAAACACCCCATACTTGAAGCATTAACTCAGGTATAAGATAATGAGTACATTATTCAGACAGTCAATCCGGCGGCCTGAACAAATGCGGATTGGGAGCGAGAGATTATGAGCGAAGCATTGTTGAATGAAACTGCTGCGTTGCCGTTACAGTTTACTGAAAACGCAGCGAAGAAGGTGAAGAACCTGATTTCTGATGAAGAAAACCCGAACCTGAAACTGCGTGTTTATATCACCGGTGGTGGTTGCAGCGGTTTCCAGTACGGTTTTACCTTTGATGACAAAATCAACGACGGCGACATGACCATTGAGAAATCAGGCGTAGCGCTGGTGGTCGATCCGATGAGCCTGCAATATCTGGTGGGTGGCTCCGTGGATTATACCGAAGGTCTGGAAGGCTCACGTTTCGTGGTGACGAACCCGAACGCGAAGACGACATGTGGTTGCGGTTCCTCCTTCAGCATCTGATATTCCCCTTCGTCCTAAAAGAAAAAGCCCGTTTGCTGATGCAGACGGGCTTTTTTAATGGCTGATAGCGGACGCTGAGGTAAGTAAGCATTCACATGCCACTTACCATTCCACCGTGACCAGTTTGGAATCTGTGCTGATGCCCGGAACGGAAGCGAGCATCATTTCACTGATGTGAGGCTGCATCATGGTGCGGCTGGCGCAGGTAACTGACGTGCCGGAGTGCGCCACATCCACTTTGCAGGTCGGTAAAATGGTCAGGCTGATGTGGATCTCGCCACTTGTCATGCCCGCGACCGCGACCAGCGGGCTCAAAGCCAGCAGCAAGCTGAGTAGGAGTACTTTCATTAATATTTTTTCCTGCTGGTGTAATCACAATAAAATCAGCCGGGGCTGAGAAGGTTATCGGTAATGTTTTCGTGGCCTTTAATCCAAAATTCTTATGATTTGGATGCCAGTCATGCCTTTTAGTGACGTTATTTTAACGTTCTGGCGTGACTTTTATTATTTCGTTTGTACAACAAAGAGATAATGTTCAAGCGGGGAAAGTGCACGAACCGGATAATTCTACGACAGGCATGTTACCAGATGACAGGGCTGTATTCTTGATTTTGGTTAATAAAAGAACAATTCGGAAAAGTGCGACAACGCACAGATTTTGGCAGAAAGACGTTTTGTTAGTAAGTATTCACCTTTAAGGCAAAGCAGCAAGCTGAGGGCAGAGCTGTTGAGCGGCCAGCAAAATACGTGGCCCCGCGCGGCTGAACCAGTCCGGTTCGAGTGCGATAACCTGCGCATTGAGCAGGGAATGCCAGTAGCCTTCAATGATGGCTTTTTGCGATTTTCCTCCCGATATAACAATAACCTGCGGCTGACGGCTTAAAACCTGCTCCCGGCTGACCTGAGGCCACGGAACACGGCTGTCGGCGAAAACGTTTTTTGCGCCACACACTTCCAGCACTTCACTTTGCATTGTTGCGGATGAGGCGGTAAACAGCGGCTGAGTGCCGAACTGGATAAATGCCGGCACCGGCTTTTCGCGGTGATATTTTTGCTTCAGCGCCTGCCATTGCTGACGAAAATCACGGGCTGCCTGCTGAGCTTTTGCAGGCTCCGGGCTGTAGGCTGCCAGCTGTTCCAGCGCCTTTGCCACATCTTGCGCATTCTGCGGATCGAGATAAATGACCCTGATGCCCAGAGACGTGAGCTGATCAAGCGGACGCTGCGGATTACCGCCGCGCCAGGCGAGCACCAGATCCGGTTTTAGCGTCACAATGCGCTCGACATTGATTCCCTGCCAGTTCGCAACCTGCTCAAGCTTGCTGGCCTGCGGCGGGAAGTCGGAGTAAGCACTAACTCCGACCAACTGATCGCCCATGCCCGCAGCAAACGCCAGTTCTGTCAGATTAGGCGCGAGGCTGATCACCCGCTGCGCCGGTGCCGCTGTCGCCATCAGGGGCAGCGACAGGCAAATCAGCAAAAGACAGAACCGGCGCATCATCACTCTTCGGAAGCCGCCAGTGCTTTCAGCATGGCATCAACCATCAGCGTGGATTGCTGTGCAGCAACCACCAGGAACTCTTCAAAGCTCAGGTGAGATTCGGTGTCTGCGACGTCAGAAATGGCACGCACAACCACGAAAGGCGTGTCGAAAAGATGGCAAACATGGCCAACTGCGGCAGCTTCCATTTCCACGGCAGCGACGTTCGGGAAGGTGGCACGAATGCGGGCCAGAGGCGCGGCACCGTTGATGAATGCGTCACCGCTGCACACCAGACCGCGCACGGCGTTCAGGTCCAGCTCGCGGATACAGGTTTCAGCCAGTTCGATCAGGAAAGGGGCTGCCACGAAAGCTGCCGGGCAACCCGCCATCTGACCCGGTTCATAACCAAATGCGGTCACATCCGCGTCGTGGTAGCGAACTTCATCGGAAACCACGATATCGCCGACTTTCAGCGTTTTCGCCAGACCACCGGCAGAACCGGTATTGATCACCACATCCGGGCGGCAATGTTCCAGCAGCAGCGTCGTACCCATCGCCGCAGACACTTTACCGATGCCTGATTTCAGCAGCGCGACGTCCACACCGTTCAGCTGACCGGTGTAGATTTCGCAGCCAGCACGCTCGATAGTCTGACGGTTGATGATTTTGTCGCGCAGCAGGGTCACTTCCTGCTCCATTGCGCCAATAATGCCTACTTTCATATAAATACTCGCAGATTGGGGTGAAATGAACCGCAGCAGGTGCGGAATTGACGGTTTAATAACGAAAACAATGTGCGATAGTCTATCATGGCTAAAGGGAAGAGATAATGCGTTTGGGCCGTGGGTTTTGTTACGCAAAACGCGGGCTGGCCGGGCGCGTGAGTGGCTGAAAAGGTGGGAAATCATGTCCGGGATCGATTTTAAAGCGAAATTCAATTTTCAGCGCCCGTTTAGCGCCCCGATTGAGGCGCGGGATGCATATGATGTCGTCCGGCAGTTTGAGAGCGACCGGGGACGTATTATCAATTCTGCCGCCATCCGCCGTCTGCAACAAAAAACACAAGTCTTCCCGCTGGAGAAAAATGCCGCCGTCCGCAGCCGCCTGACGCATTCCCTCGAAGTTCAGCAGGTGGGCCGCCACATTGCGAAAGAAATCCTGCACCGCCTGCGCCGTCAGGGCAAGCTCGAGGTTTACGGGCTGGACGACGTGACCGATCCGTTCGAAAGCGTAGTTGAAATGGCCTGCCTGATGCACGACATCGGCAATCCGCCTTTCGGGCATTTCGGCGAGTCGGCAATTAATAACTGGTTCAAAAAGCGCATGGATATCGAAAGCTGTGGCGAAACGCCGCCGGAAACCGATTCCTGTCTGGTGGCCTGTTTGCGGCTGACGCCGGACGAGGCGGAGCTGAATCAGTTGCGCAGTAAAATTCGTTATGACCTCAGTAATTTTGAAGGCAACGCGCAGGCCATTCGCCTGGTATTTACGTTGCTCAAACTCAATCTGACCTACAGCCAGACCGCCTGCATCCTGAAATATACCCGTCCGGCGTACTCAATGAACCGCCTGCCTTCGCACGATTATCTGATGAAAAAGCCCGGTTTTTATCTGGCCGAAGAAACGTTCATCAAAGAGCTGCGTAGCGAACTCGGATTAGGGGAGTTCAACCGTTTCCCGCTGACCTACATTATGGAAGCGGCGGACGATATTTCTTACTGCATCGCCGATCTGGAAGATGCGGTTGAGAAAAATATTTTCAGCGTCGAAGAACTCTATAAATATCTGATGCGTGAATGGGGCGACATTGAGAAGAATGACATCTTCGATAAAGTGGTTCGCACCGCCTATGAAAAAATGGATAAAGCGAAAACATTCCGTAATCCGGTGGATTATTTCTTTATGGAACTTCGCGTTCAGACGGTTAAACAGCTGGTGCCTCATGCAGCGCGCAGATTCATTGATAATATAGAAGATGTTTATCAGGGAACCTTTAATCACGCGCTGCTCGAAGACGACAGCCAGGCGAACCGTTTGTTAGAAATTTATAAATCCGTCGCATTCAAACAGGTATTCAACCATCCTGAAGTCGAGGAGCTGGAATTACAAGGCTATCGGGTGATCAGCGGATTACTGGATATTTACAGCCCGTTGCTGGATATGCCATTGTCTGATTTTAGCCAGCTGGTTGAGGAGGATACGCACAGGAAATATCCTATAGAAACCCGTCTGTTGCATAAGATTTCTGCCAAACACCGTCTGGCGTATAACAATGCCGTCGTGGCGCTCGAAGGCGCAGGCGTTTCGGAATTTTCCGCGCAGGAGTTCTATTACCGGGCGAGAATGATTCAGGATTATATCAGCGGCATGACAGACCTTTATGCGTACGACGAATATCGACGTCTGATGGCGGCGGAGTAATTTGTTTTAAAAAGACAGATTTTAACGTCTTTTATTTTCTTTACGAAACTGTCCGAAAAAGCGCCATTTGTAAATAATGACAATACTTTTTTACCATTGTCAGTATGACCCTGATGAACTTCACGCTATTAATACCATCTCAGTATCACGACTACCAAGCAACGCGACTATTTTGGTTGCCACAATAATTTTAAGAGATCCTGAAAAATGAAAAAATCGACTTTATTCCTCAGCGCTTTAGCGTTAAGTGTTGGTATGGCAATGGCCCCTGTTTCGTCTGCTCTGGCTGCCGAAACCGCATCTTCGAGCACCACACAGCTGCCAAGCCTGGCACCGATGCTTGAAAAAGTCATGCCGTCCGTAGTGAGTGTGAACGTGGAAGGCAGCGCGCCGGTGAAAACACCACGCATGGGCCAGCAGTTCCAGCAATTCTTTGGTCAGAACTCTCCGCTGTGCCAGGACGGTTCGCCGTTCCAGGGCTCCCCGGTTTGCCAGGGCGGCGGTCAGGACGGACAACCCGCTCCTGAACAGAAAGAAGATTTCCGTGCGCTGGGTTCCGGTGTGATTATTGATGCGGATAAAGGTTATGTTGTGACCAACAACCACGTTGTTGATAACGCGACAAAAATCAGCGTACAGCTGAACGATGGCCGTAAGTTCGATGCGAAAGTGATCGGTAAAGATCCACGTTCTGACATCGCGGTTATTCAGCTGCAAAACGCCAAAAACCTGACCGCGATTAAAATCGCCGATTCCGAGCAGCTGCGCGTGGGTGACTACACCGTGGCGATCGGTAACCCGTATGGTCTGGGCGAAACCGTGACATCCGGTATCGTGTCTGCGCTCGGACGTTCTGGCCTGAACATCGAAAACTATGAAAACTTCATCCAGACGGATGCGGCGATCAACCGCGGTAACTCCGGCGGCGCGTTGGTGAATCTGAACGGTGAACTGATTGGTCTGAACACGGCGATCCTGGCACCGGACGGCGGCAATATCGGTATCGGTTTTGCGATCCCAAGTAACATGGTGAAAAACCTGTCCAAACAGATGATCGAATTCGGCCAGGTGAAACGTGGTGAACTGGGCATCATGGGCACCGAGCTGAACTCCGAGCTGGCGAAAGCGATGAAAGTGGACGCACAGCGTGGCGCGTTCATCAGTCAGGTCATGCCGAAATCTGCCGCAGAAAAAGCGGGCATCAAAGCGGGCGACGTTATCCTGAGCATGAACGGCAAGCCAATCAGCAGCTTCGCGTCGTTCCGTGCGGATATCGGCACCATGCCAATCGGCACCAAAGTGACGCTGGGTCTGCTGCGCGAAGGGAAACCGATGAATGTTGACGTAACGATTGAGCAAAGTACGCAAACGCCTAAAGTTGAATCCGGCAACATTTTCACCGGCATTGAAGGTGCTGAGCTGAGCAATGGCACCGCGGGCGACCAGAAAGGCGTGAAAGTTGACGAAGTGAAACCGGGTTCAAAAGCCGCGAACATTGGCCTGAAAAAAGGCGACGTGATCCTGGGCGTGAACCAGCAGAAAGTCGCTAACTTAGGCGAGCTGCGTAAAATTCTGGATACCAAGCCGTCTGTACTGGCGCTGGATATTCAGCGTGGTGACTCTTCAATCTACCTGCTGGCGCAATAATCCGCAGGCAGACCTCACAAGGCACGCTACGGCGTGCCTTTTTTTATGCATTTTTCTCCCGATCCGCGCCTGAATTTTCTTGGGCATTTGCTTAAAAATGTGACCTTACCCGCAACTTCAATAGGTGCTTTCGCTCTTTGGGCATTTGCATAATGTGTCGGAGTAAGCCGCTGGGTATGCTGGTCTGACAACGATAAAACAGGCAAGGCAGGGGATCATGTCAGCGTATCATCTCGATGCAAAGCTGGCGCAACAGATTGTTGCCCGAACAATGCAAATCATTGATAGTAATGTGAATGTCATGGATGGACGGGGAAGAATAATCGGTAGCGGCGACGATCAGCGTCTTGGCGAATTGCACGAAGGTGCGCTGTTGTCCATTTCGCAGGAGCGTATTGTCGATATCGATGAAGGTGTTGCACGGCATTTGCACGGAGTGCGTCCGGGTATCAATCTGCCGCTGCGCATAGATGGCCAGATTGTCGGCGTGATTGGACTGACCGGCAATCCGTCACAGCTGCGTCAGTACGGCGAGCTGGTTTGTATGACCGCCGAAATGATGCTTGAGCAGGCGCGTTTGTTACATATGCTCGCACAGGACAGCCGTTTGCGCGAAGAACTGGTGCTGAACCTGATCCGCGTGGATGAACTTTCTCCGGCATTAATGGAATGGGCGCAGCGTCTGGGCATTGACCTGAACCGCCCGCGCGTGGCGGCGGTGGTTGAAGTCGACAGCGGTCAGCTCGGCGTGGATTCCGCGATGGCGGAGCTGCAACAGCTGCAAACCTTACTGACCACGCCGGAGCGCGATAACCTGATCGCGATTGTTTCGCTCACCGAAATGGTGGTGCTGAAACCAGCGCTGAACAGCTACGATCGCTGGGATCCGGACGGTCACCGGCAGCGAATCGATCATCTGTTGTCGCGCATGACCGAAACAGGTCGTCTGCGCGTCCGTATTTCCCTCGGCAACTTCTTCAGCGGTCCCGGCAGTATTGCCCGATCGTATCGCACCGCGCGAACCACCATGACCGTCGGCAAACAGCGTATGCCCGAACAGCGTTGCTACTTTTATCAGGATCTGATTTTGCCGGTGCTGCTCGACAGCCTACGCGGCGGCTGGCAGGCCGATGAACTGGTGCGGCCGCTGGCGCGTCTGAAGGCCACCGACGGCAACGGATTACTGCGCCGTACACTGGCGTCGTGGTTCCATAATAATGTGCAACCAACGGCAACGTCTAAGGCACTTTATATTCACCGTAATACGCTGGAATATCGATTAAACCGTATTTCGGAATTAACCGGTTTGGATCTGGGGAATTTTGACGATCGTCTGTTGTTGTATGTGGCACTTCAATTAGATAACGATCAGGTTTAATTAATCTGTACGTCCTGAAAGTATTTCTTTATCGGATATTTTCAGGACGAAATTGCCGTATTTAATTAAACGTGACGTCAATCACAAGCCATTCTCTTTTCGTGAACTGACTCGCATGGTACTGGGCATTCGCCTCAAGATAAATGCAAAGCGCTTTCCATGCTTGTCACTTTGCCTAATGAGTTGGTTTCCGGTTGTTCTTATACTGGCATTCTTCCTTCCTCTCTGAACCCTACAGTTCTGTGGCTGGCTGGAATGACTTATACCTTGGGGTATTTGCATCACTCTCAATTCCGGAGAACATCATGGAAACAATCGTTTCATCAGCCAGTGCCGTGAAAAAAAGAACTAATGCGCGCTACTGGATCGTGGTGATGTTATTTATCGTCACATCATTTAATTACGGCGACCGCGCAACGTTATCTATTGCCGGGTCGGCAATGGCGAAAGATATCGGTCTCGATTCTGTCGGGATGGGTTATATATTTTCGGCATTTTCCTGGGCCTATGTTATCGGACAAATACCCGGTGGCTGGTTACTGGATAAATTCGGCTCCAAAAAAGTTTACTTCTACAGTATTTTCATCTGGTCATTATTCACGTTGCTGCAAGGGTTTGTAGATATATTCAGCGGCTTCGGCATCGTAGTTTCCCTCTTCGTATTACGTTTCCTGGTCGGGCTGGCTGAAGCGCCTTCTTTCCCGGGCAACAGCCGGATTGTTGCGGCATGGTTCCCGGCGCAGGAACGTGGAACAGCGGTTTCGATTTTTAACTCCGCACAGTATTTCGCTACCGTGATTTTTGCCCCGATTATGGGCTGGCTGACACAGGCCGTAGGCTGGTCACATGTTTTCTTCTTCATGGGTGGGCTGGGGATCATCCTGAGCTTCATCTGGCTGAAAGTGATCCACGATCCGAAAGATCATCCGGGCGTCAATCAGGCCGAACTCGACTACATGGAAGCCGGTGGTGCGCTGATCAATATGGATCAGAAAGTCACTAAAAAGGCGAAAGTCAAAGGCGAGAAAGCCTCACAGCTCAAACAGTTAATGAAATCGCGCATGATGATCGGCATCTATATCGGCCAGTATTGCATCAATGCGCTGACCTACTTCTTCATCACCTGGTTCCCTGTTTATCTGGTTCAGGCACGCGGAATGTCCATTCTTAAAGCGGGCATGGTGGCGTCGGTTCCGGCCATTTGCGGCTTCCTCGGCGGCGTGTTGGGCGGGATTATATCCGACTGGCTGATGCGCAGAACCAACAACCTGACGCTTTCACGTAAAGCGCCGATCGTCATCGGCATGCTGCTGTCGATGTCGATGATTGTCTGTAACTATGTTGACACCGAATGGATGGTTGTCGGGATTATGGCGTTCGCCTTCTTCGGCAAAGGGCTGGGCGCGCTGGGCTGGGCGGTAATGGCCGATACCGCACCGAAAGAAATCAGCGGGCTGAGCGGCGGGCTGTTCAACATGTTCGGTAACGTTTCCGGCATCATCACCCCGATTGCGGTCGGCTACATTATCGGTACCACCGGTTCGTTTAACGGCGCACTGATTTTCGTCGGGATCCACGCACTGCTCGCCGTCATCAGCTATGTCTTTATTGTCGGCAAAATTGAACGTATCCAGCTGAAACCTCTCGTCTCTGCCAGCGTAAAAAAAGGAGCATCACGATGAGTACGCAATCTTCTCCGGTCATTACTGATATGCAGGTTATTCCTGTGGCCGGGCACGACAGCATGCTGATGAACATCGGTGGCGCACATGGCGCTTACTTCACCCGTAACATCGTGATTCTGACGGACAGCGCCGGGAACACCGGCGTGGGCGAAGCGCCGGGTGGCGAAGTGATTTACAACACGCTGGTGGAAGCCATCGCGCAGGTCAAAGGCCAGGAAGTAGCGCGGATGAACCGGCTGGTGCATCAGATTCACGTGGGTAATCAGTCGTCGGATTTCGATTCATTTGGTAAAGGCGCGTGGACGTTTGAACTGCGCGTGAACGCGGTTGCGGCGCTGGAAGCCGCGCTGCTGGATCTGATGGGCAAATTCCTCGGCGTGCCGGTGTGCGAGCTGCTCGGGCCGGGCAAACAGCGCGACGAAGTGACGGTGCTCGGTTATCTCTTCTATATCGGCGACCGTCAGAAAACAGATTTGCCGTATCAGGAAGGGGCGCGTGGTGTTCACGACTGGTATCACCTGCGTCACCAGAAAGCGATGAACAGCGACGCCGTGGTGCAGCTGGCGGAAGCCGCACAGGATCGCTACGGCTTTAAAGATTTCAAACTCAAAGGCGGTGTACTGCCGGGTGAGCAGGAAATCGACGCAGTGAAAGCGCTGGCAAAACGTTTCCCGGATGCGCGGATTACCGTCGATCCGAACGGCGCGTGGCTGCTCGATGAAGCGATTGATTTATGTAAAAACCTGCACGGGATCCTCAGCTATGCGGAAGATCCGTGCGGCGCGGAGCAGGGTTTTTCAGGCCGCGAAGTGATGGCCGAGTTCCGCCGCGCCACCGGTTTGCCGGTCGCCACCAATATGATTGCCACCAACTGGCGCGAGATGCAGCACGCCGTGATGTTGCAGTCCGTCGATATTCCGCTGGCGGATCCGCATTTCTGGACCATGCACGGCGCGGTACGCGTGGCGCAGCTGTGCGATGAGTGGGGGCTGACCTGGGGCTGCCATTCTAACAACCATTTCGATATTTCTCTGGCGATGTTTACCCACGTTGGCGCGGCTGTGCCGGGTAAACCGACGGCGATCGATACGCACTGGATCTGGCAGGAAGGCAATCAGCGCCTGACCAAAGAGCCGCTGCAAATCGTCAACGGAAAAATCAAAGTGCCTGAGAAACCGGGGTTAGGGATTGAGATCGATATGGATCAGATCCACCGCGCTCACGAACTGCACAGAAAACTGCCGACCGGCGCCCGCAACGATGCCGTTGCAATGCAGTATCTGATCCCCGGCTGGAAATTCGATCGCAAGCGCCCGGCGATGGGGCGCTGATTACGGAATCCGAATTCACTAAGGAGTTAGCTATGACCTCTTCTTCAACACCTAAAATTGTTTCCATGCAGGTGATCCCGGTAGCCGGGCACGACAGCATGTTGCTTAACCTCAGCGGGGCGCACGCGCCTTTTTTCACCCGTAACATCCTGATCCTCAAAGACAGCAGCGGGAATACCGGCGTGGGCGAAGTCCCGGGCGGCGAGAAAATCCGCCAGACGCTGGATGATTCCGCGTTGCTGGTGATCGGCAAAACGCTGGGCGAATACAAAAACGTCATGACCGCCGTGCGCGAAAAATTTGCTGACCGCGATGCTTCCGGCCGCGGGCTGCAAACTTTCGATTTACGCACCACAATCCACGTTGTGACCGCGATTGAAGCGGCGATGCTGGATCTGCTCGGCAAACATCTGGGCGTCACCGTCGCATCTCTGCTCGGCGACGGTCAGCAGCGCGACGAAGTCGAAATGCTCGGTTATCTGTTCTACGTCGGCGACCGCAACAAAACGTCGCTCGGCTACCAGAGCCAGCCCGGCGACAGCTGCGACTGGTATCGTCTGCGCCACGAAGAAGCCCTGACGCCTGCCGCCGTGGTTCGTCTGGCCGAAGCCGCGTATGAAAAATACGGCTTCAATGATTTCAAACTGAAAGGCGGCGTGCTGGCCGGCAGTGAAGAAGCCGAAGCCGTGACCGCATTGGCGCAACGCTTCCCGCAGGCGCGCATCACGCTGGATCCGAACGGCGCGTGGTCGCTGAATGAAGCCATCGCGCTCGGCAAACAACTGCGTGGCGTGCTGGCCTATGCGGAAGATCCGTGCGGCGCGGAGCAGGGTTTCTCGGGGCGCGAAATCATGGCGGAATTCCGTCAGGCCACCGGCTTACCGACTGCGACTAATATGATCGCCACCGACTGGCGTCAGATGGGCCATACCATCCAGCTGAAATCCGTGGATATTCCGCTGGCGGATCCACATTTCTGGACCATGCAGGGCTCGGTGCGCGTGGCGCAGATGTGCCATGAATGGGGCCTGACGTGGGGTTCTCACTCCAATAACCACTTTGATATCTCGCTGGCGATGTTTACGCAGGTTGCCGCCGCCGCGCCGGGCAAAATCACCGCCATCGATACGCACTGGATCTGGCAGGAAGGCAATCAGCGTCTGACTAAAGAACCGCTGCAGATCAAAGGCGGTAAAGTGCGCGTGCCGGAACAACCGGGGCTGGGCGTTGAGCTGGATATGGATCAGGTGATGAAAGCTCACGAACTCTACAAGGGGATGGGGCTGGGCGCACGCGATGACGCGCAGGGCATGCAGTTCCTGGTGCCGGACTGGACGTTTGATCCGAAGAAACCGTGTCTGGTTCGGTAGCCGTTTGATTCAAATAATTGGTGCTGTCATGACCACCGCCCTGACGTTGCCGTCAGGGCTTTTTTGTTTTTACGTCAGGTGATTACAACCCTTAGCTTCGCGCGTGCGTTGCCGCGGCTTCGATCAGTTCGTCGGACGGGCGTTTGCCGGTATACAGCACGAACTGTTCGACGGCCTGAAGTGCGGCGACTTCTGCGCCGGTGATGACTTTTTTGCCGTGCTCACGGCCGTAGCGGATAAGCGGCGTTTCGACCGGCAGGGCGACGACGTCGAAAACGATGCTCGCGCGGTCAATGACGTCGGGCGCAAAGGCCAGTGAATCGGCTTCCGGGCCACCGGCCATACCGATTGGTGTGACGTTGACGACCATATCGACGGCTAAATCACCGACGTCGGCTTTCCATTCGTAACCGTATTCTTCTGCCAGCGCGCGGCCATTGGCTTCGTTGCGGGCAATGATATAACCGGTTTTGAAACCGGCATCACGGATGGCAGCGACCACAGCTTTGCCCATTCCGCCGCTGCCGCGCAGCGCGAAGACCGCATCGCGCGGGACTTTGTGGCTGTCGAGCAGTTTGGCGACGGCAATGTAGTCGGTGTTATAGGCGCGCAGGAAACCGTCGTCATTGACGATGGTATTCACGGACTGAATGGCGGTTGCGGAAGGATCCAGTTCATCGAGGAACGGAATGCAGGTTTCCTTGAACGGCATGGAAACCGCGCAGCCGCGGATACCGAGTGCGCGGACGCCTTTGACAGCCGCCTCGATATCCTGAGTGGTGAACGCCTTGTAGACGAAGTTCAGGTCTAACGCCTGATAAAGGTAGTTATGAAAACGGGTACCGAAATTTCCCGGACGACCGGAAAGAGACATGCACAGCTGCGTGTCTTTGTTGATTTCCCGACTCATGATGCTCTCCTGATAGGGTAGGTTTGGCTTAGGTAAACCTTAGCTGAAACGATACAACCCTACAATCAGCGCGTTCCTTCATGGGCGGTTCCCGTTTCCGCTGAGTTTCCGTTATCGTATTGAATAATGGTGAAACCTTCTTCCGCCTGAGGTTCAGCAAAATGTCGGGAGATAAGCTCAAACTGCTCATCGGTCACCACAAAATCATGCGTGCCGGACTGATTCCGGGCGTGCAAACGGGATTTACAGACGTCGGCGGAGACATTCAGAAAATGCAGGCGATGATCCGTGCCCGATTCGTGAATGATGCTCATCATCCACTGGCGGTTCGCGACGGTATTGGCCGGAAAATCCAGCACCACGGAAACTCCGGCGCTGAGCAGCGAAACCACGTGCGGGGCGATGGCGCTGCGCAGTTTTGCCGAGCAGCGGACGTAATCCTCGATCGTGCGCATTTCCTCTTTAAACAGCTCGGATAACCACCGGTCTTCGCTGACGACAACCGTGACCGGCTGCGTTGCCAGTTCGCGCGCCAGGGTCGATTTCCCGGAGGCAATTTTTCCGCACAAGATATGCAGCATTGCCTGATTTTGGGTGCTCATTGTCTGCCCCTCCGGTTTGATGTCTTTGTTTTTCAGCCCGTTCAGCTGGTTAAAATAACACGTTGATTTCAGAATAAGATGCCGCATTTTCCATCATCGGCGTCATCGCATCCTCCTGTAAAAAACCGCTGACCAGCCTTGCGTTCTGTGCCCACAAGGTTTGCGGCAGCCAGGAACCGGCGCTGAGACGGCGCACGCCCGCTTGCGCCAGTTCTTCCACCGGCGCAAGTCCCGGCCAGACCGCAACATTGAGCAGCAGCGGGGTGCTTGCGGCGATGTCGCGCATCTCGTTCAGGTCGGTTAATCCGAGCACAAAAAGCCCGTCAGCGCCTGCGCGATGGCAGGCTTGTGCCCGCACCATGACTTCGGCGGCGCGGTGTTCAGCGGACACCAGATTGCGGGCGTAAACGTCGGTACGTACATTAATGTACAGCTCCACGCCGCGCCGGATACACGCGTTGCGGATGGCCTCGACTTTGGCGTAAAGGAGATCGGGATTTCCCGCGCCGTCCTCAATATTAATGCCGGTGACGCCGACGTCGGTAAGCCGCGAAACATGAATGGCAACCTGCGCCGGGGAGTCGCTGTAACCGCCTTCGACATCCGCAGACAGCGGAACTGAAATTACCCGGGCGATAGACGCCGCGCGCGCCACATACTCATCCACCGGCAGCGCATTGCCGTCGCGATACCCCAAAGACCAGGCGACGCCTGCACTGGTGGTGGCAATGGCCGCCGCGCCAAGAAACTCTGTCTGGCGTGCGCTGCCTGCGTCCCAGGCGTTGGGTAATTTCAGCGGTTTATCCTGCAAATGCAGGGCGTGAAAGGCGGAGAGATCAGGCGTTTTCATAGAATGTTCCTCGAAAAAGAAATATTTTAATCATGCTCAATTTTCTTGATAATAGCCGGAAATAACATTCATTGATTCCCTGAGAGCAATAATGAACGCGCCGTCGCTGCACTTAGTGCAAACCTTTGTTGCTGTGGTTGAACACAATAGCTTTGCCCGCGCCGCTGATGCGCTGGGGATCACGCCGTCGTCCGTCAGCCGCTTTATCAAAGCGCTGGAACAGCAGCTGGGCACCCAGCTGCTGAACCGGACCACGCGGGCGATGTCGCTGACTGAATCCGGGAAACGCTATTTTTCCGAGTGTCATCAGGCGCTGCTGCTGCTGCGGAACGCCGCCGAAACCGTGCGCGATGAACAGAAGCTGCCGTATGGCGAACTGGTGGTCAGCGCGCCGGTGGCATTTGGTCACACGCATATCGTGCCGTATCTGAGTGCGTTTCTGGCGGCGTACCCGCGCGTGCAGCTGGATTTGCGTCTGACCGATGACTACGCTGATCTGGTTGCCGACGGCATCATGCTGGCGTTTCGTATTGGTCGTATGAAGGATTCCTCGCTGATTGCTCACAAGATGCTGGAGAACCGGCGGATCCTGGTAGCCGCACCGGCTTATCTGGAAAAACGCGGGGTGCCGCAGGCGTTGGAAGATCTCAATCAGCATGAATGTATTGTTTCTTCGGCCAGTCAGGACGGCCTGCTGTGGCGGCTGTTTTCGGGTGCAGAAGAACGCACGCTGGCACCGAAAGGATCGGTGAAAGTGGATAACGCGGATGCGGCGCGGCGGCTTTGTACCGACGCGCACGGCATCGCTTTTCATTCGGCAGTCACGATGGCGGCAGCGATTGCCGCAGGAAGTCTGGTGCAGGTTTTGCCGCAATGGACAGGGCGGGAAACCGGCGTCTATTGCGTGCGGCCTAACCGGCGTATCGGCCAGGCGGCCACGGTATTTCTTGAGTTTTTGTCTTCACGGTGGCGTTGAAAATGATGGTCTGATGCTCAAAAGGCGACATCCGTTATACTTAATGCATACGCAAACGCGGAGGCTGACATGAATTTGGATCTTTTTGATCATCCCGATTTCCACCCGCACTGGCGCGAAGATCTTTTCCCCGGCGCGGTGGTGCTGCGTGGCGCAGCGCGGGAAAACGATACAGCGTTGCTGGCGGAGATCGACCGGATCGCCGGGCTGGTGCCTTTTCAGTATCGCGCGACGCCGGGCGGTTATGCGATGTCTGTGGCGATGACCAACTGCGGTGATGTCGGCTGGGTAACCGATAAAGCCGGTTACCGGTATCAGACCACATCGCCGGAAAGCCATCAGCAATGGCCCGCGATGCCTGAACTGTTTCGCGATATCGCGGTGAAAGCCGCAGAGCAGGCCGGTTTTCCCGGTTTTAATCCGGATGCCTGCCTGATTAACCGGTATCAGCCGGGCGCCAAAATGAGCCTGCATCAGGATAAAGACGAGCATGACTTCGGGCAGCCGATTGTCTCGATTTCGCTCGGATTACCGGCGGTGTTTCAGTTTGGCGGGCTGGAGCGCAGCGACAAAACGCAGCGCATTACGCTGACGCACGGCGATATCGTGGTGTGGGGCGGCCCGTCGCGGCTGCGTTATCACGGCGTTTTGCCGCTGAAAGCCGGTGAACATCCGCTCACAGGTGGGTACCGGTTTAACCTGACTTTCCGTAAAGCGGTATAACACGGCAGGCCGGGCTGTAAAGCACAGGACTTTATCCTCATTCTGCTTTACACTGCCGCCCTGCAAAATCTGACATATTGAACGAATAATTACTTAGGCGGTAAGCGATGAACGGCGTAATCACAACCTGGTTTGAAGATAAAGGTTTCGGTTTTATCAAAGATGAAAACGGCGATAACCGTTATTTCCACGTGATTAAAGTCGCAAACCCTGAGCTGATTAAAAAAGATGCGGTGGTCACTTTTGAGCCGACGACCAACAACAAAGGTCTTTCCGCCTTTGCGGTCAAAGTGGAACCGGAAAGCAAATACATCTTTATTGCCGGTGAGCGCATCAAAATCACCAGTATCAAATCCTTCCTGGCCTTCAATGAAGAAGTCCCGGCAGAAACCAAAGTCGACAAAGAGAATGCCGTGCTTTCTGTCGGCCTGCTGATGAACCGTATCCGCCCGCAGGAAGAAGAGAAAAAAGCCGCGACGCGTACCATGAAAAAGCTGCTGATCACCACCTTCCAGAACAGCACGTACGTGTTTACGGAAGATGAAATTGACGTGGATGCCACCATCAAAACGCTGAAAGCGCTGTAAGTTTTTATCGTTTCCAAACCGGTGCGCATTCGCTGCACCGGTTCTGTTTTATCCCTTCTAGTACGTCACTGTTACCGTCACGATATCGCTGTAAGAACCTGCGGGCTGGTTGGCTTGCGTCAAATTCACGGACGCCGTGTACGGGAATGACTGCGAAGTACCGGTTCCGGTCGCGCTGCTGTTGGTTGCGGCGGTCCAGACCGTGCTGTCACCTTTGAAAATCTGGTATTGCAGATAGCTGGTAACCGAATTGGCGGTAGATGACATCTGCCGGTATGCGCCGGTGCCCGCCACGCTGCTGGTCAGGTTCACGGAATAGGCGGCGTTCAGGGTGCAGCGCACGCTGATGGTGTTCGCCACGACCGTCGTCAGGCCGGAAGGCAGGGCGGCGCTGCCGAAACCGACGTTGGGAGCACTGTCGATATAGCAAAAACTGGTGACATTCAGGGTCAGATTCACATTGCCAGAAACACTCCCTGTATCCGCGAGACACAGCAATGTACCCACGGCGATGGAACACATATTCCAGGTCCAGTTAATCGGAACCGTATCGATATAGGTTCCGGCTGCCAGATTGGAAATGGCAACCGGGCGGACGTAGAGCGGCAATGTACTGTTGGGGCCGGAAAATAATCCCAACAGGCCGAGCGCGGTGCTGCTGCTCCAGGTGATAGTATCGCCCTGATTATAAACGGCACTGCAGCTGGCATCTTTACACAAACTGTACGGCAGATACTGGCCGGTGGCTGCGCTGTAAAGGCGTGGCTGTGTTCCGGCCGGATGTGTCGTTGTGCCTATCAGCGCCGTGATGGTATTGGTGCCGCCCACGTTGAGCAGGCCGCCGGTACAGCTTAATCCGCTGCCGCCAGAGGTGATCAGCGGAGTGGAACTGACGGCAAAAGAATTTTGTGTTCCCAATGTAATGGTGGACGCTGCTGTGGTACAACCGGCCCGGGCCACCGACGATGCCGCAAGCAGCATCACCAGCAACACGCCGTGGCGTATCTGCCGCCAAAAAATTCTCATGATTTATCTCCTGCGCCTGTACCCGCTGTCGTGTCCGGACATGCCAGCGGGCCAATCTGCTCAATGCTCTGATGTTTAGGATCCAGATCGAAACCGATCCGGCATACCGAATGATCTTCCTGCTGAATATTCAGCACGTTGTGTTCCTGCAAATGGGAGAAGTACACCAGCCCGTCATAGCCGGTTACGGTGGTTTGCTGAGAGTTTTGTTCCGTTACCAGCGTCCCGAGTTTCAGCGGTTGCCCGGCTTTGTCGTGGAGGGTGATATTGGCGGAAAGGACTTTTTCCACGCTAAATTTCACTATTACGCCACTGCCTTGCTTCACGGCAATCCGGTCATTGACGTTATTGGCGACCACGTCTGCCGGGAGCGGAAGCGTATCGATTTCCACTTTGGCGGGATAATACGAGCTGACGGTTGGGATCAGGAGATGTCCGTTGCTGTCTGTTTTGCCCATTTTCTGGTTCTCGAACAACACCGGCACGTCGGCGTAATGGCCGGTATCCACCACGATAAAGGCGTCATTAATTTTGTCTGACAGGAACCAGTCGTTAGCCATAAACACCACGGAACCACTCAGATCCGCCCAGTTGGTGTAATCGCCCTGATTGCCGTAAAAGCCGCCCTGAACCGTGGCGTAATGGGATTTCCAGGTGGCATCGGCCTGCTGATACGGGTTATTGCCGCCACTGTAAGCCAGATTCCAGCCCAGACCCCCGTCGGTCGGTGTCGCTTTGCTGGCGCCAATTTGCTCCTGATAATTTCCTGAACTGTCACGCTGCACGCCTGCATTCATATTGATATTGGTGCCGATCGGGATAATGAACTGAAGTTGTGCGCTGTAGCCGTTATCGCCCAGCGTTTTGTTGAGCGATAAAAACATGCTGCTCTGGCCCCACAGCGAGCGGCTGTAAGAGAAGTTCACCAGCCGGGTATGGGAATTGTCATAGGCTTCGACGTCGTAATACCCGATGCCCATGGTGCCGTTTGACGAGCCAAAGGGCGAGGTGCTGAACGTCACCTGATCCGCCTGACGGCTTAACCTCGTGTTGCTGGTGTAAGACGTAATATCCTGATAACCCACCGTGCGTTTTGAGCGCAGGGCGGACAGACTGAAAATATTGGAATAGTACGAATAGCCGAGGGTGTACTGGCTGCCGTCTTTTTTGTCGGTCGCGCTCACGCCCAGCGGATTGCTGATTTCTCCGCTGGCATTGGGAATACCCGGGTTCGCGCCGTTCGGGTAAGTACTTTGGTTATCGGGAATATTACTACCATCGACCGGCGGCCGGTCGGCTTTACTCGTGCTGCCTGAGACACTCAGCGTTCCCCAGGTGCCGACCGCGATATCCCCCCCTAAACCACCGAGCGTTAATCCCTGCGCGATTTCGGTATGGCCCGAAAGCGTCAGGTAATTGCTCAGGCCGTAACGGTAGATACCGCTGAAGGCCGCATCGGAATAATCACCGTTGGACAGGCCATAATTCTGACGAACCGCGCCGAGCGAGAAATCAAAGTCGCTGAGGTTTTTGCGCAGCAAGGTGTTGGAAACATAAAACGGTACGCTGGTCGAAACCTGTCGCCCGACAGCATCCGTCGTCACGATCGTGGCTTCACCGGCGCCGTTGATATACGGCACGTTGGTCAGGGTAAACGGCCCGGAGTTCAGGTTATTACTGCTGGCTTTGAAGCCATTGAGGAACAAATCCACGGTGGTCGGTACGGCGGCTGTTCCGCTGTATTGCAGCAGCGGATACGTCACCAGATCCGGACGAACCGCGAAATTACGGCTGATGCGGATACCGCCCATGCGCGCCGAATTACTCCATGTCAGGGAGTCGCTGACGAAATCCCCGACCTGATAGCTGATCAAATTTTTTTCGTCGGTAAAACGCCAGAAAGTATCGTAACGCAGATAGCCATCCTGCGAGGTCTGGCCGCCGTTGGAGGACACGCTGTCAATGTTGTAGCGGTAAGTTCCGGTGTTGGTGACAATCCCCAGACTGCTGAAAAAACGCTGTTCCATCCAGGTGGCGACTGACCGTGCGCCGCCGGGCGGATCGGTGTAATACGCATCGTAGTTAAACAGCAGGCCGTTGCTGCTTTCCGATGGTGTGTAGTTCATCAGCGGATCGCCGCTGACGTTCTGATTCGGCAGCCACGCATCCGGCACCTGTAAAATCAGCTGCTGTGTTCCCGAGTCATAACGGGCTTTCACGTCCGGCAACTCGCCGACGTTAATCAGCCCCGTCTGACCGTTAATGTGAACGTGATTTTTCGCCAGCACCCCGGCTTCGACAAAGTACGCATTATTGCGATAGGTAACAGGCACCACCTGATTATCCGTCTGGCCGTTCACCACGACAGACAGATAAAACATGGCATCCGTCACCACCGGTGCAGCACGCGGGGCGTCCGGCAGCGATGAATATTCCTGCGCCTGCACGGCAAACGTGGTCAGGCATAACAGGCACAGGCTTCCCCGGAAATACAGCTTCGGCTGATAACCCGAACGGGGAAGAGGTCTGATTGGCATCCGTTGCGGCTCCTGCTGTTACTGGCCGCGGGAAATGACAATCGGTTTGGTATTATCGGCAATCTGCGCATTAAGCTGCTCGCCGGGCGTGACGCCCGCAGGCAACGGCCAGCGCATCTGTTGCCCCGGTAACACGTAGCCCATAAAGCCGCCGACCATGGTTTTTACACCCTGCTTCTGATTGCCGTTCGCTGACCAGAATACGTTGCTCAGACGCGCATGGACGATGCCGGTATTGCGCACCTGCAAATAGGTTTTACCGCCGTCAGAAACCGTGCGCCACGACAGTACCGGGCGCGACGCCGTGGACGGATCGCGTTTCATATCCGGGCGATCGTTAGTCCACAGACTGCCGCCATCCATAAACAGCGGAAGCAGATAACGCATCTGCAATTGCAGCCCGACCACCGCCTTATCTTTCCCCTGGCCGGCGTTATTCAACGGGGACGGGATCTCATCAATAATGATGCGGTAGGCCTGTTCAGTATTCGCCGGCACCGGCGTGTTGCGGATCAGTCTGATCAGCTGGCGCTGACCCGGAGGCACCGTCGCAAAAGGCGGGCTGGCGACCACGTTGGTTTGATCCGCGTATCGCTCGTTAAAATTCTCCTGCTTCCAGGCCAGCACGCGCACCTGTAAAGACACCGGTTCAGCGCCACGGTTCTCCAGCCACAGGGCCGATCCGTTCTGATCGGCTTCAATAATCTGGTAGACCGGCCAGACAAGCACGGAACTGGCAGCCTGCGCAGCGGGCGGTAACAGCAGGGAGCAGGCCAGCGCAGTGGTTGAAATAATGCGGGAAAAATTCGTGCGTAAAAACAGTGTATTCATATTCCATATCCTGATGATTCAATAAGTTAACGTTACGGTGACGGTATCGGTATAAGTCCCGGCAGAAGGCAGGGTGGTCACAGCGTATAAACGTGCATAAACCGGGTAGGTTTGTGTGGTCGCAGGAAAACTGGCCACGGATTTAACCAGTGCGCCGTTGCCCCAGACCTGACTGCGGGCGGCATCCTGAAAAAGCTGATAGCCCAGTTGCTCTGTGCTGGTGGTGTTTTGCAGAAAGCGGCGCGTCGCGCTGCCGCCGTGAGTGCCGTAATCCATGGCGATACTGACGGAGGTTCCCGGCGTACAGGTCACCACCACGGATCCGGCACCGGCAACGCTGGTGGTGTCGACGTTGGCGGGGATGGAGGACATGGATCCGAAGTTGATGATGCCGAGGTTGGTGGTCGGGCTGGAAAACGAGCTGCCAAAAGCGCAGCCATTGGTGAGGGTGGCGGTGACGGTAAATGCTGCCGTGGCGGTTGCGGCCCGCGCTGCGCTGCAAAACATCAGCGGCAGCAGAATCAGCGGAGCAAGCAGACGGCCAGGCATAACAGCCTCTACCAGGACACGGTGACGTTCACCGTGTCCTGATAAACACCGGCGGCCGGTGTGCTTTGAGCCGGAACGCGGCCATAGACCGTCGCCCACTGATCGGCACCGTTGCCGGTATTGCTCACGCCGGTGGTGTTATCCCAGACTGTCGTGCGCGCCGCTGTGGTATAGAGATTATATTGCAGGGATACCGCGCTGTTGGTGGTGTTGACCATTCTGCGGGCTGTCACCACGCCGCTGCTGCCGCCATCCATAACAATTTTGTAGGCCAGTCCGTTCACGCATTTCACGCGAATCGAGCCCGCCAGCTGAGCGCTGGTGGCATTAATCGCGCTGGTCAGCGAAGCATAATTGCCAAAATTCAGCGTACCAAAACTGGTACTTCCGGACGTCGTGGTTCCCGCCTCGCAGGCGGGCAACAACGTGGCGCTGACGCCGATTGTTGCCGCCTGACTTAAGGGAATGCTGAACGGCATCGACACCAGCAGGATAGCTGGCAAGAGCAGCAGTACCTTGATGTCCATGGTTTTCCTTCCTTGAATCAAAAATCCTTCAGAGGCTAAACCGGCCCTGAGGGAATAAAGCTTTACCAGGAAAGAGTGGCAACAACGGTATCGTTATAAGTTCCTGCGGCTGGCGTGGTGCTGGTCTGGTCAGCAGGCAGCACGCGGCCATAAATCGGGATATTTTGCGCCGTCGTCCCGGTGGTCAGGGTGATTGGCGTATTGATCGCGATTTCAGTGGTACGTGCGGTATCGGAATAGAGACGGTAAGGAATGCTGGTTCCGCTGGAGGTCATCGTGCGCAACCCGCCGGTCGCCGCAAGGCCGCCATTGAGTGACAGCGTTGGTGTCAGGCCGGTGCTACAGGTGATGGTGACCGCGCCGGTGCCATTGGCACCAAACACGGTGCCGTTGATCACGCTGGTCAGATCGGCATAGTTACCAAAGTTTAAGGTACCCCACTGGTTGGTCCCACCCGTTGACGTGCCGTTACCCACGGTACACCCGGTGCTGATGGTCAGTGAAACGCCCACTTGCCCTGTTAAGGTTCCGGCTGCCTGCGCGCCTGCGGCTAACGTCAGTGTTGCCGCGGCCAGAATAGCCAGTAATAAAGAATTTTTTTCGCCCATGATGACTCCCAATAACTGCTTACACTGGTGTGTATTCATGCAACGGTGTTGCATGTGGAAATCCTCTGGTGGTCAGTAATTTAACGCTAAAGACTGCAAGAAAACCGGACAAGAAACGACGCGCAGACCGGGATTTGTATTTTTCAGTCACTGCTGAAAGAGTCCCTGACCTTAACCTCATGATGAAAAACGCCGTTATGGTTAAATATAAGTTAATAAATTTACCTTAAGGGGATATTTTCGGCATTTTTGATAATAAGGATAAAAATTCTATAAATGTGAAATTGATAGTTTTTTATCCCGATATTATGTTTTTTACAGGTCTGTATGATGCGGAGCGGCAGTGAAAAGATGAAGTTTATTAACCATTCTTTGTGTGTTGTTAACGGGTTATGATGCTGTATCCCCCCGAATGGAGACTGTGATGTTTTCTGATCCCGTTATTGCTGATATGAACCGTCTGGCGCATTTTTTATCTTTTGACCAAACCGCCGGAAAGGGGCCGTCAGGTACTTCGCCGCTGCTCATCCTCCTGGGCAACGCGATTTTACCGACCGCAGAAGCGGCGTTTCAGGCGCTGGCGCAGGGCGCGGTGTCACGCCTGCTGATTGCCGGTGGCATCGGGCATTCGACCCGTTTGCTGTATGACGCGGTGCAGCAACATCCGGTTTACCGGAACATCGCCACCGAAGGCCGCAGTGAGGCCGAAGTGTTGTACGACATCGGTTTACAGCATTTCGGGCTTTCCCCGGAAAATATCCTGCTGGAAACGGCGTCGGCCAACTGCGGCGATAACGCCCTACAGGCGCGGCGCGTGCTCGACGGATCCGGTGACCAGAATACGAACATTATTCTGACACAGGATCCGCTGATGCAGTTGCGCACCGACGCCAGTTTCCGCCACGTCTGGCGCGATCGTCCGGATGTCCGCTTCACCAGCTGGCCGGTGCTGGTGCCGCAGCTGGTGCGCGAAGGCGAAAGCGTGAGATTTGCCGGAACCGCACAGGCCGGTTTGTGGACATTGCCGCGCTTTATCTCCCTGCTGCTGGGCGAAATCCCGCGTCTGCGTAATGCGCCGGGGGGCTACGGCCCGCGCGGTGCGGGCTTTATTGCCGAAGTGGATATTCCGGCAGACATTGAAGAAGTTTATGCGCGGCTGCGCCCGGTTCTTGAAGCCGGTTACGGCGACAGATCCTTCTGACAGACGGCTGCGTTTTCTGCCGTTTCCTGATGATTTCCGCGCAGTGCCAGTAAAACCACCAGCGCGGAAAACAGCGTAATACCCGTCAGGCACAACAACAGCGGATGCAGCGAGGCGGCATAAAGCGCCTGAAGCTGCGCCGTGCTGGCCTGCGGAATGAGCTGCTGAGCGACCGCCAGATTGCCGGTCGCCAGCCGCTGCGCCGCCTGACTGATTTCTCCGCCGGTAAATTGTGCCGCCAGTGCGTTATGAGTGAGCGCGGCGAGAATGGCACCGACAATCGCCAGTGAAATCCCTTCACCGGCCACGCGCGTGGTGCTGAAAATCCCGGTCGCCATGCCTGCCCGTTCTTTTGGTACAACGCTGACCGAAAGCCCGTCCATCAAACCCCAGGGTAAACCCGTACCCACGCCAATTATCAGCATCGGCGCGATCATGCCGGACAGATCCTGCGCCAGCACCGCGCGGCTCAGCCAGCCCAGACCGGCAGCAGCAATCACCAGCCCGGCGGTACACAACACGCCCGCCGGTATCCAGCGCGTCAGCCACGCCGCCAGCAGCGGTACAACCAGCATCGGCACCGACAGCGCCATCATCATCAGCCCGGCGTGCTCTTCGCTCAGCCCGGTAACGCCGATAAACAGCATCGGCAGCACCACCAGCAGCACCACAAAACAGAAACCGGTCGCCAGCGGCAGTGCCTGCACGCCGATAAAACGCACGTAGCGGAACAGCGATAAATCCAGCATCGGATTTTTCACGCGCAGCTCAACCACCACGAAAATACCCAGTAACACCGCCGCACCCGCCAGCATCGCCAGCACCTGCGGGCTGTTCAGGCCGGACTGCGGAATTTCCATCAGCGCCCAGGTCAGCAAAGCCAGCATGGCGGTAAACGACACTGTGCCCGGCCAGTCGATACCGGCAGCCTGCGGATTTCGCGTTTCGTGCATTTTCGACGTGCCGCTCAGCAGGGAAATCAGCGCGATGGCAGCGGCGGAGAAAAAGACCGAACGCCAGCCGAAATGCGCGATAAGCAATCCGGCCAGAAACGGACCGAACGCCAGCCCGACGCCAAAACTGCTGCCCATCAGACTGAACGCGCGGGTTCGCGCTGCGCCGTCGAATTCCTGCGCCAGAGCCGCCGCACCGCCCGCCAGCGCACCGGCGGCGGCAATCCCCTGCGCGCCGCGCAGCAAATCAGTCCACAGCAAACTGCTGCTGAAGGCCTGTAACAACGAAAGCAGGGCAAACAGCGAAACGCCGCTGATAAACACTTTTTTGCGGCCGATTTCATCCGCCAGCGCACCCGCGGCCATCAGAAAACAGCCAAACGTCAGCATGAAAGAATTGGTTATCCAGCTGAGCGCCTGCGCGCTGCCGCCGAGTTCACGGGCGATGGCGGGCGTGGCGACCGCGCCGCTGACGAAATTGAGCGGCAGGATCACCGCTGCCAGACAAACGGTGAACAGAACCCGCAGGCTGCCGGTGTTGTGCGTGGAAGAGGTATTCATTGGTTTCCCCAACGGAAAGAGTCGTGACATGGATGATAAAATGTCAGTAATCTTGCGGAAACAGGCTGTGAGTCCGATGATTAAGGACTAAAACGCTCGAATGGCAGGAAGGGTAAAGTGGAAAATCTGAATGGTCTGCTGGCGTTTGTCCGCGCGGCGCAAAGCCAGAGTTTTGCGGCGGCGGCAGAACGCATGGGCATTTCGGCGTCAGCGGTGGGGAAAAGCGTGGCGCGCCTGGAGGAAAAGCTCAACGTGCGGCTGTTTAACCGCAGCACGCGACGCATCAGCCTGACCGATGAAGGGCAGCTTTTTTTCGAACGCTGCCAGAATATCGTCACGCAATTGGAAGAAGCCGAGCAGGAGCTGGTGCGGATTTCCGCCGTACCACGCGGCAAATTGCGCATCACCGCGCCGGCCATCGGTTACCGCATGTTGTTGCCACATTTGCCGGAGTTTCGCGCACGTTATCCTGACGTCGAGCTGGATCTGGATTTCAGCGACCGCATGGTGGACGTCATCGATGAAGGGTTTGATATTGCTATCCGCAGCGGCGAGCTGAACAGTTCGCAGATGATGTCGCGCCGTCTCGGGCCGTTCCGCTTTGCCATCGTCGGCAGCCCCGGTTATTTCGCGCAACACCCGGCTCCGCTGACGCCGGGTGATTTGCGTCATCACGCCTGCCTGCGTTACCGGTTTCCGGGTAACGGACAATGGCAGGAGTGGGAACTGAGCGAAACGCCGGTGGATCTGCCGCTGGCGCTGAGCAGCAATAATCTCGAATCGATACTTCAGGCGGCGGTACAGGGGCTGGGAATGGCGTATGTGCCGGAGTTTATCGTGCGCAATTATCTGGCCTCCGGCGAGCTGATTTCGGTGCTGGACAGCTTTCAGAAAGAGGGCGGCAAGTTCTCGGTAGTCTGGCCGAGCAGCCGCCATATGTTGCCCAAGGTGCGGGTGTTCATTGATTTTCTGACCGAAAAACAGGTACTGGGATAAGCATTTTTTCAGCGGTTTACCGCTTGTCCAGCCATTTACCCATTTCCGCCAGCGCCTGTTCCAGATTTTCGCGGCCAAAGCCAATACGCAGAAAATCTTCCGAAACCGGCGTCAGTTCAGAGGCATAAGTCACCGACGGAATGACCATCACCCCGGTTTCTTCCACCAGTGTGGTGGCGAATGCTTCTGCGCCTTCTGTCCCCAGATAACGCGGAAACGCCAGCACACCGGCCTTCGGCATGGAAAGCCGGAACAGATGCGGATAGCGCGCCAGGAACTCTGCCAGCGCGGCGAGCTGGGTGCGCGAACGCGCCATGACACGCTCAAGGATCGGCGCGCGGGCGTTGAGCGCAATCGTCGTCAGAAACTCGCCGGGCATGGAATTGCAGATCGACAGATACTGCTTCATGCGTTCGAGTTTCAGCATCCACGCGTCATCCTGACACGCCACCCAGCCGATACGCAGGCCGGGCAATCCGTAGGCTTTTGACGTCACATTCAGCGAGATCCCACGTTCGTAAATATCGGCCAGCTGCGGCAGACGATCCGCCGGATCAAACTCCGTCAGGCGGTACACTTCATCGGAGAAAATCCAGATCCCGCGTGCACGGCACATTTCCACCAGATCCGTGAGTTGCTGACGCGAAATCAGCGCACCGGTCGGGTTATGCGGGAAGTTTATCGCCAGCACTTTGGTGTTTTCACGCAGCGCAGCCCGCACTTTTTCCACGTCCAGCGCCCAGTCGTTGTTTTCATCGAGCGCCACGCCGTTGACGGAACAGCGCGACAACGGCACGCTTTCCAGCGACTGATAATTGGGCGTGATCACGACCGCGTGATCGCCTGGTTCGAGCAGCATCTGAAAACTGGCATAAATTGCTTCGTCGGCACCGGCAAAACTGATGACCTGCTGCGGCGTAATGTGCCGGTATGTGGACGCGATGGCTTCAAGAAGTTCAGGCGTTCCGCGCAGCGGCGGGTAATCCAGCACGGTTTGCATGAAAGGCGCGCGGTGCTCTTTTCCCGCCAGTTCAAACAGCGTATCGATGCTCATCGATTCCGGATAAGACGACGACAGCGGAAAACGGACGGCGTGTTCCAGCCGTGAGAGGTAGCTGATTAAACGAAAATCTTCTGGAAAGGACATGGCGTACCCGTTAATAAAATTTAAACATCAGCGGCGCTGGCCCTGCGCAAAACGGCGCTCAAGACGGCTTTGCAGCAGCTCTAAGACAATCGACATAATCCAGTATATCGCAGCCGCGGTCGCCAGCATTTCCATATAACGATAGGTGCTTCGCCCGTAGGATTGCGCGAGAAAATTCAGCTCCCACAGCCCCATCAGCGAGACCAGCGAAGAGTCTTTCAGCATGGAAATAAACATCGACCCGGCGGGCGGAATAATAATGCGCAGCGCCTGAGGTGCGGTGACGTGAACCGCCACCGTCCAGCGCGAAACGCCCAGCGCCAGCGCGGCTTCCTGCTGGCCGCGCGGCACGGAAAGCACGCCGCTGCGGATAGTTTCAGCCAGATACGCGCCATAGTTCATCGACAGCGCAATGATGCCGGAGCTGAGCGCACCGAGCACAATCCCGACCTGCGGCAGCGCCAGATAAATAATTAATACCTGAACCAGCAGCGGCGTACCGCGAAACAACGAGGCATAAAACGTTGCGCAGCCAAACGCCAGCGCGTTTTTGGACATCCGCCCGAGTGCAGTAATCAGGCCAATCAGCAGGCAGAAAAACATCGAGCAGGCGGTGATCATAATGGTCAGCGCCGCGCCCTGAATAAAACCGTCCGGCGACAGACGCAGGCCGAGCAGAAAAGGCAATTTCTGGCTGATCAGGCTCCAGTCCAGCCCCATTTTACTGAAGGTGCCGAGCAGCAGGCTGAGCAGAATCAGCCACGTCAGCCCGGTTTTAAATTTAAACGCGTGCGCGTGGTGCCAGCGTTCCGGCGTTTCCACCTTCGGCTGGCTGTCCGGGATTTGTGGCATCACGGTACCTCGTGCGTAATATCTTCACCCAGCCAGTGCTGGGAAATTTTGGCCAGCGTGCCGTCGTCGCGCAGCGATTTGATGGTGTCTGCGACTTTTTTATCCCACTCTGCGTCGCCTTTGTCCGTCGCCACCCAGTTCGGTTCGGCGTACAGCTCAGTGACAATTTTGAACACCGGTGCGCGTTTGATGCGGGCATTGGCGGTGGCTAAATCAGACACCACGCCGTCGAGTCGCACGCCCGGCCCCAACGCCAGATTCTGGAACGCGACTTCTTCGTCACTCGGGATAACCTGCACGTTATCGAACGGGAAGTTCAGCGGTTTTGCGCCCGGAATCACCAGCGCTTTTTGCAGGTACGTTTCATAGGTTGAACCGATGCCGACGCCGATTTTCTTATTGCTCAGATCCGCAGCGGATTTAATGCGGTCATCTTTCTTATTCACCACCAAAACCGCCGGAGAGTTGTAGTACGGCGTCGGGAAATCCAGCACTTTGGCGCGTTCGGTGTTTGGCGTCATCGAGCAGATACAGGTATCCCAGCGCCCCTGCCATTTACCGCCGACAATGGTTTCCCAGCCCGGCGCAATAATTTCCAGCTTCACGCCCATGCGCTGTGCCACGGCTTTGGCGACATCCACGTCAAAACCCGCCAGCTGATTATTGTCATCAATAAAGCCGAAAGGCGGATAGTCATTAACGATGGCATTGCGCAAAACGCCGGTTTTGGTCACGCGATCCAGCGTCGACCCGGCAAAAGTGGTGGCAGAAAACAGCGTGGTGGCCAGCAGGGTCAGGGCAACGAACGAAGTGCGCATAAGCAAAGTTTCCTTAAACGTAACCAAATTGGGAGAATATTGTGAAAACCTACACTAAGTTTTAGACGTATAGAAGTCCAAAATGCGCCTTTTTTGACTTACAGTGAACTCTGCCGAAAATCCCCCGAAATACAGCGTATTACTTCAATCGTTAAGTCAGTAATTAGCTTAGCAATCCCGCGCCGACGTTAATGGAAAACCCGAGAATGGCCAGATTGAAGACGAAGGAAATCACCGACTGCAACAGCGCAATCTGCCGCATATCGGTGGTGCCGGTTGCCACGTCGGCGGTTTGCGACGCCACGGCAATGGTGAAAGAGAAATAGAGAAAATCCCAGTAACCGGGTTCGTCGGGTTTTTCAGGGAAAATCATTGGCGTGCAGTCTTTGCTGCGCCGCAGATAGTGATGATGCGCGTAATGCATGGCGAACGACGTGGGCAGCAGCGCCCAGGAAGCAATCAGCGTGGTGGCGGTCAGCAGAATGTGCAGCGCCCGAGCGGTGCCGGTCAGATCTTTCAGTGACCCCAGTTCCATCAGGATCGCCAGAATGCTCACCAGACAGGTCAGCGTCACCAGCGTCAGCACGATGCTGGCACTTTCATCCTGCGTTTTGGCGATGTGCGGAATGTCTTTCGGCTCTGTGCGCAACATCCGCAGCCACAGGAAAAACAGGTACAGCCATGCCAGCACATTCCAGCCAATCATCAGGCGCTGCAACGTCCCCAGATGCGCGGGAAGAGCAAAAAAACAAATCAGTCCGGCAATGATAGAAATCACCAGCCGGGAACGGGCGTGCAGGTAGTGACGAAGGGAAAGACTCATGATGTTAGGCGCTTAGCGAAAAAGGGATGGATACGTTAAGGGTAGACGCAGATGGCAGGCTTGTATTGGTGGCGGTTTTCACTTCCTTGCGTCTGCGCAATTTCTTCCAATACCCGGTTTCGCGGGAGTGATTTAGTAGGTTGTCTCTATTGCGCTTAAGGGTTTGAAATCATGTTTACAACCTCATTTTGGCCAGCCGCGGCGGCATATCAGGTTTCAATGATGGATCTGGATGCCCCGGAAAATTTAAGTCCTAAAGCTCTGCAAACTATTCACTACTGCCTGCGTCTCACGGAAGCCATTAATCAGCTGGAAGCCGCCTGCGAAAGCCGTTTGCTGGATGCGCTGCGCGAGGAAATGTCGATCCAGTGTTTCCGTCTTGCCCCGATGTTTGATGACCCTGATACCCGCCGCGGGCTGTTTTTGCGCGCGGAAGTACTGGCGGACGACAGCTGCGGGAAAACCGTGCTGCCGCAAATCGCCGGGCTGAATGAACAGCAGCTGGTGCTGGGCATCGGCAATACCTCGACGTGGGTCGGAAAATCCAAACAGAGTTTTTATTCGTCGTGGTTTGGCGAACCCGCACCGATGTTGCAGGAAATCTCCGACGTGATGGACGATTTATTCCCTGAAAGTTTGCTGTATCTGCAAAAGGAAATTGCCGGTGATTTGCTGGCGATGCCGGGCTGCGCGTACAAAATTATCAACCTGTTTGGCATTGCCGGTGAAGCCAATACCTATCCGAAACATTTCGCCTATTTCTTCCCGGAGGATGAAGGGCTGAAGTATTCGCCGGTCAAGCGCACCGTGGTTTTCGCCAACACTTACCTGCAATTATTCGAACTGTTTTCGCGCACCGAAGCGGCAAAAATGGGCTGGCCGGAAGACCGGTTGCCGGACAGCCGCGTGTGCCAGCGTTATCTGATTGCGTGGTTCCGCGGGCACGACCTGGGACATTCGCTGGTGCGCAACGAGAACGTCTTCCCGAAACTCAGCAAGATTGATCGCTGGGGATCGATGATGGTGCAGGAAGCGCTGGCCGATCAGTTTGGCCTGCTGATGTGCCTCACGCCGCAGGTGGCCGACGGTCTGCAACTCGACCGCACCGTGCTGGCGCGGATCTACTTCCTCGAAATGCTTCGCTATCTTCGCCGCGGGCCGTCGAGCTATCCAGACGCCGGTGCGGCCTGGATCCAGTTCAACTACCTGCGTGAACATGGCTGCATCGGGCTGACCGAGAACTCTGTCGACTTCCACCCGGATCTTTTCTTTACCCAGATGGCGGATCTTACCCGGCTGATGAGCGAAGAGTTGCTGGGCGGCGACGCGGAACGGGCAAAAAATTTCATGCTGGAACGTTGTCCGCACACCAATCCGGAGGATGTCGATGTGCTGATGGCGCGTCTGGGCACCACCAATGACATGATTGAATACAACCAGTTAATTAAGAGAGTTCCGTTATGATGCCGTTTTCAAATGGATTTTTGCTCAGCCTGTCGCTGTGTCTGGACATCGGGATTGCCAATATCGCCATGATTACGCTGGCGATGCAACGCGGCTATTTTCACGGATTCTGGCTGGGCATTGGCACCTGCATTGGCGACCTGATTTACGCCGTGCTGGCGCTGGCAGGGATGACGCTGTTACTGCAATACCAGAGCGTCCGCTGGGTTTTGTGGGTCGGCGGCTCGCTGATGCTGATGTGGTTTACCTACAAAATGATCCGCGCGGCGCTGGCTCCGGCCAGCGATCTGAGCTCCGGCGACAACGCGCAACCGCGTTCGGTTGTCCGCAACTTCGGTCGTGGCGTGTTGCTGGCGATGTCCTCTCCGACGGCGATCCTGTGGTTTGCCGCCGTCGGCGGGGCACTGATTTCCCGCATGGGGCAGGGCGGCACAGTGGAAGCGTCGTGGTTCCTGACCGGATTCTTTATCGCCGGTGTGTTCTGGACGATCGTGCTGTGCTGCGTCGGCAGTTGGGGCGGAAAAATGCTCGGCACCAAAATGCTGAAATACTCTTACGTGGCGTCAGCGGCGATATTCTCGTACTTCGCGCTGTACGTGGTGATCACCGGCTACCGCGAATTTATCGTATAGCCGCGTGGCTGTGCGAGGCGTTGAGCGACAGCGAATAAAGGTGGGGCGTGATCCCCATCATTTTGCGGAACGTATTGATGAAGTGGCTTTGATCGTAAAAGCCCAGGCGGATTGCCACGTCCAGCGCGTTATTGTTTTTGCGCAGCTGGTTGCGGGCTTCGAGCAGCCGCAGCTGCATATGGTATTGCAGCGGCGGCATGCCGATATGCTGACGGAAAAGCCGGACAAAATGGAATTTACTCAGCCCGCTGATTTGGGCCAGCGTATCGAGATGTATTTTCCGCGTCAGATGGTCGCGCATAAAATCCAGCGCCAGTGTGATGGGGCGCAGCGACTGCTCCTGCTCTTTCGCCGGTTCTTCCAGCAGCGCGCCCAGCAGCCACAGCAGATTCTGCTCCTGGTCTTCATCATTGAGCGTGCGTTTGTAATGGCACAGTGCGGAAAACAGCGCGGGATTACTCAGAACGCCTTCGGCCAGGACCGGCGCGTGATGGTCTGAACGCAGATTGTGATCGACCGACACCTGACGCAGCAACGCTTGGGGAATATGCACGCTGAGGAATTCGACCTTTTCATCGCCGAATAACGAGGACTGCACCGTCGACGGGTTATAAATCGTGATATCGCCGCCGCGCACCAGCGCGGTTTTGCCGTGCAGCCAGATTTCTTCCGTGCCGGTGAGATTGGCGCTGATGACGTATTCGTCGTGAGTATGACGCGGAAATGACGAATTACTCGCGGTCAGATGCGAGCATTCAATGTCGTTAGCTATCGTCCATTCAGAAATAGAAAGAGACACATCACCCCCATAAATCATTGCTGAGCGAAAAAAAACAAACTAACCCTTTTTCTTATGCAAAATTTATAGCACAAACTTTTAACACTGAAAGCGAGGAAAATTCATCACGCACGGAGGGGAAAAACCTCCGACCCAAGCATGACGCCATTCTTTCCGTGATGCTTTATCGCATACATCGCCCGGTCGGCGAGCAGCAGCGCTTCGCTGAAATCATCGCTGCCGTTCACTTCATCAATCCCTATTGACGCGCCAATCTGCGCATTGCCGTTATCCAGCTCAAAGGGGATGATCGCCGCATTCAGACAAGCCTGCGCTACGCGTTTAATCACCGGATTGTTCAGCGAATACGGCATCAGTAGCACAAATTCATCACCGCCCAGCCGCCCCGGAATTACACCCGGCGGGCACGCTTCCTGAAAACGCTGGCTAAGCCGCATCAGAACTTCATCTCCGCTGCGGTGGCCGAGCGTATCATTCACATGCTTAAAATCATCCAGATCGATAAATGCCACACACAACGGGCCGGCATTTTTCAGTGCTGCAAAATGATGCTGTAACGCATGACGGTTTGCCAGCCCGGTCAGCGGATCATGGTTTGCCAGCGTCGCCAGCTGCTGCTCGTAATTCTTCTCTTTGGTCATATCGATGTGGGTGCCCGTCACTTTCAGCGGGCGTCCGGCATCGTCCCGTTCGGTGACGCGGCCACGATCGAGCACCCAGGTAATGGTGCCATTTTTCGCCTGCATCCGGTGCAGCGCCTCATAAAACGGCGTCTTGCCTTCCAGATGATTGTAAAAAGCCGACAGCACATCGTCCCGGTCGTCCGGGTGTAAATGCTCGCGCCAGACTTCAAAACGCGCGCTCAGCTCTTTCGGCTGATAACCCAGCATTGATCCCCAGCGGCGGTTGTAAATCACCAGTTTTCCGCTGGGCACGTCAAGCTGCCACAAACACAAACCGGTTCCATCCAGCGCGGCACTCAGCTTGTTGCGGGCGTCGTGCGCGATGCGTTTTAGCCGGGCATTGTGCTTCTTCAGGTTCTGGAGTTGTTGTAAAAGTGAGGAATCAGACATTTCTTATTTTATGAGCAAATAATCTTCATTCTTGCCACGGACCCTGATTTTGTAAACATCAGGTGTGAAAAAGACGTCAGAGGAGCGGATTTTCGGAATTTGCCCATAAGTGCAACCGGGAAGGGACAACGGCGTTTCGGGGCGATAAATGTTAAATAAGAGGCGCACTCGTTATTTTTAAACATGGGTTGTCGATATATCTCCGGATGCAATAACGGCGTGTTTAATTATTTTCACATTATAAAAACATTTCATTCCACCCCTTCGAAAGCGCTTTGACAATACGTGCCGGTTTTGGCGGATTATTTTATTTATTGCCTTTGTTTATCCTGAGCAGCCTTGTCAATTCGATACTTAATCAGGCAAAATATGCGGCCCGCAAAACGGGCTGATTCACTCTTTCTTCATTAACGAAATCATTCTTCGTACAAGAAAACATTCAAAAACCAGAGGCCGGGCTTAGTACCGGATAGATATTTACTTTCAGAAATCGACAGTCTTGTCGCAAGGAAACATAAATGGTGCACCACTCTTTTTATGTGACGTCATCCGTCATGGGAAATTCACATCATGTCGGATAACATCGCAACAGGTACCCCTTCCCGCGTGGAACTGCGTAAAAGCCTTACGCTGATTCCGGTTGTCATGATAGGCCTGGCCTATATGCAACCCATGACCTTGTTCGATACGTTCGGTATTGTCTCCGGCCTGACCGACGGCCATGTGCCGACGGCCTATGCCTTCGCGCTGATCGCTGTTTTATTTACGGCGCTGAGCTACGGCAAACTGGTGCGCCGCTATCCTTCTGCGGGCTCCGCTTATACGTACGCGCAAAAAGCGATTCATCCGGTTGTCGGCTTTATGGTGGGCTGGTCGTCGCTGCTCGATTACCTTTTCGCGCCGATGATTAATATCCTGCTGGCGAAAATCTATTTCGAAGCGCTGGTGCCTTCCGTGCCGTCGTGGATATTTGTCATTGTGCTGGTCGGCTTTATGACGCTGTCGAATTTACGCAGCATCAAAACCGTCGCCAATATTAATACGCTGGTCGTCGTCTTGCAGATTGTGCTGATTGTTGTGATTACCGGCATGGTGATTTACGGCGTTAACCACGGCACCGGTTACGGCACGCTGGCCAGTTCGAAACCGTTCTGGGGCGAAAATACCCATACTGTGCCGCTGATTACCGGCGCCACCATTCTGTGCTTCTCGTTCACCGGCTTTGACGGCATCAGTAATTTGTCGGAAGAAACGAAAGACGCCGAACGCGTGATTCCGCGGGCGATTTTCCTGACGGCGTTAATTGGCGGTGCCATCTTTATCTGCGCAACCTATTTCCTGCAACTGTATTTCCCGGATATTTCCAGCTTCAAAAACCCGGATGCTTCTCAGCCTGAAATCATGTTGCAGGTTGCCGGACGCGCTTTCCAGTTCGGCGCACTGATTTTCTCCAGCATCACGGTTCTGGCTTCCGGCATGGCGGCGCACGCGGGCGTTTCACGCCTGATGTACGTCATGGGCCGCGACGGCGTATTCCCAAAACGTTTCTTCGGCTACATTCACCCGAAATGGCGTACGCCGTCTTTCAACGTGTTGCTGGTTGGCGCGATTGCCCTGATGGCGATTAACTTCGATCTGGTGACTGCGACGGCGCTGATTAACTTCGGTGCGCTGGTGGCATTTACCTTCGTGAACCTGTCTGTGATTTCGCAGTTCTGGATCCGCGAGAAGCGCAACAAAACCTTGCTGGATCACTTCCAGTATCTGCTTTTACCGATGTGCGGCGCGCTGACGGTCGGTGCGTTGTGGGTAAATCTGGAAGAAGGTTCGATGGTGCTGGGGCTGATCTGGGGCGCAGTCGGCTTCATCTATCTGGCCTGCATGACCAAAAGCTTCCGCAATCCGGTACCGCAATACGAAGATGTGGCGTAAAGACTGGTGAATATTGATGGCTCCTGCGGGAGCCATTTTTGTTTGTGTTCAGGCGATCCCCGCCCAGCGCATCAGCGCAGTCACGACCGCCGCCGCGATAATAATGACAATCAGCGGTGCCTTTCGCCACGCTAAAAACAGCGCTACGCCGACGCCTGCTACCCGTGCAAATCCGCCAAAGTGATGGCCTTCAAACAACGCTGACGTGGCCGCAACGGCCAGTAACAGAATCGTGGCGGAGTCCGACAACATTGTTTGTGTTGCCGGTGAAAAATTCAGGCGCGAGCCCAGCCGGTAACCGGCCATGCGCATCGCGAAAGTTCCGGCCGCCAGAACGACGATCCCGGCAATCCATAACGTTTGTTGCGTCATTTTTTGTTTCTCCAGGCCAGTAATCCCAGCAGTGAAAACAGTACCGGCATTCCGGCGGGCACAAAAGGCACGACGGCGACGGAAATCAGTGCGCCGGACGCCGCCGGGATCAGCGTTCTGCGCTTCCTCAGTGCCGGGAAAATCAGCGCCAGCAAAATGGCCGGGAATACGGCATCCAGCCCGATGGCTTTGATATCAGGGATAAACTGCCCGATGTAAGCCCCGGCAATCACGCTGACTGGCCAGAACAGCGCAATGCCCGCGCCGCACAGCCAGTAGGCTTTTTTGCGTTTCTCATGGGTGGGCTGGGAGATGCCAAATACCACGCTTTCATCGTTCATGATGTGGCATCCGAGCCAGCTGAGCGATTTACTGCCCACCAGATCTTTCACGGCGATACCGAACGGCAAATGGCGGGCATTCACCAGTAAACCGGCAGCCGCTGCGGCGAACGGGCTTCCGCCACCGCCGACAATCGCGATAAATAAAAACTCCGAAGCGCCGGCGAGCACCAGCAACGAGAGCATCAGCGGCACCCACAGCGGGAAGCCTCCGGCGACCGCCAGTGAACCGTAAGAAATCCCCACCAGGCCGTCGGCGAGACAGACCAGAAAGATGGCTTTCACCACATCTTTTCCCAGCGGTGAAAAGAAACGTGCTTGCATAATTCAATCCCATAACGAACGAGTATCCATTATAATGAACACTTCCGAATCGTTCTTCAAGTCGAACGATCGTTCGTTATAATGATCAGGGTACCGCAATGTCTCAACCTATCAGCGTTATTTCCAAAGGTCTGGTGCGCGAACGTCAGCGCGCGGGCTTGTCTCTGGCAGAAGTCGCCCGCCGCGCCGGTGTGGCTAAATCGACGCTTTCACAACTCGAAGCCGGTAACGGGAATCCGAGTCTGGAAACGCTGTGGGCGCTGTGCGTGGCGCTGAATATTCCCTTCGCGCGGCTGATGGAACCTGAAGTGAATAAAATGCAGGTGATCCGGCGCGGCGAAGGTCCGTCGGTGGTGGCGGAGCTGGCGGATTACAAAGCGGTGCTTCTGGCGACCTGTCCGCCGGGCGCGCGTCGCGATGTCTATCTGCTGACCACACAGCCGGGCAGCGACCGCGTTTCCAGCCCGCATCCGCAGGGTTCGGTGGAACACATCATCATCACACAGGGGCGTGCGCTGGTCGGGATGGTGGATTCACCGGTCGAGCTGAACGCCGGTGACTATATTTCATATCCGGCTGACGTTGAGCATATTTTCAGAGCACTGGAGCCCGACACCATGGCGGTGCTGGTGTCGGAGCAACGCTAAATCAAAACGTAATCAGCTTTTTCGTCAGATTGCTTTTAAGCAGCAGCATGGATGACGCCACCGAAAGCAGGAACGTCATCAGAATGACCAGCAGTTTGGCGGTCAGGGAATTGATCGGGATCCACTCGATAAGCAGATTGAAGAAGGTGTAGTGCAGGATATAAACGCCGGTCATGGTTTTACCGAGCGAGCTGACCATTTCACTGACCGGCAGCCGCGTGGCGTCCGGTTTTACGCCGTTCGCGGCAATGATAATAAGCAGCACCAGGATATACACCTGCGAGCCGGTCAGAATAAAGCTGTTGCGCTCAACGTTGAATATCGAGAAGAAAAAGTGCTTCTCATAAAACCACGTAAAGGTATAAACAAACGGAATCGCGATGGCGGCGTATTTAGCGATGCGCGGGCGGCTGTAGAGTGTGGAAACCACCGGATCGTAAAGTAACTGGCCGGTCAGATAATAAAGCACCCACGTCCAGATGCGGAATTGCGCGGGCGCGGAGAAGCTTTTACTTTCAGTGAAATAGATCGCCAGCAGATCATAGGCGAAAGAGAAAATCAGCAGCGCGAACACCAGCGATGCCAGGATCACCCGGCGTTTCGCCAGCCATTCCACGACCGGATGAAAGGTGTAGATGATCACCAGCGAAAAGATGAACCACGGCTGGATCAGATAGCCTTTCTGATACGGTCCCCACAGGTAATAAATCGAGAACCAGAAGATAAATATTGTCAGGATCCCGCGTATCTTTTTCATCTGCCATTCCGGCGTGTGCTGGGAATCGGCGTCCATATAACCGGTCACGACAAAAAACAGCGGCGTGGCGATGGTGGAAATAAAAGTCAGAAAGGCCAGGATCTGATCGTAGTTATAATTGTAATTATCGTACGTGTTATAGACGGTGAAAAAGGTCACGGCCGTCAGGCAGCCGAGCGTTTTAATAATGTTCAGTCCCGTTGTGTTCATTGTTGAATTCGTTGTCCTTCACGATGGAAACAGTTGTAAATCACCGGCAGAACCAGAAGCGTCAGCACGGTCGCAAACCCCAGACCGAACATGATAACAACCGCCATGCTCTGGAAAAATACATCAAGTAACAACGGCGCGAGCCCGAGCACGGTGGTAAACGCCGTCAGCAGGATAGGGCGCAGACGTGACGTTGCTGCGTAGATAATCGCTTCTGTCTGGTTTTTCTCTTTCTTCTGCTGGCCAATTTCTTCGACCAGCACGATACCATTGCGGATCAGCATGCCGCTCAGGCTGAGCAGGCCAATCAGCGCCATAAACCCGAACGGAATGCCGGTCAGCAGGAAACCAAACGTCACGCCAATCAGCGCCAGCGGCACGGTCAGCCAGATGGCAATCGCATTTTTCACCGAACTGAACATCAGCACCGTGATGATAAACATCATCAGGAATCCAATCGGCAGCGTGGTGAACAGGCCTTCCTGCGCCTCGGCGGAATTCTCCGCATCGCCGCCCCATTCAATGCTGTAACCGTGGGGCAAGGTCAGTGCCTCAACCTGCGGTTTGATGCGCGCGAGCATATCGCCGGACGTTTCGCCGGTGGCCGCATCGGGGTCGGTCTGCACGGTGAGCATGCGGATACGGTCGCGACGCATGATCAGAGGATCTTCCCATTCCACTTTGAAGTCACTGACCACGTTGCTCAGCGGAATAAACTGCTGGCGCGTCTGGCTCCAGACCATGATGTTCGCCATGTGATCGACATCCAGCCTTTCAGCCGCCGGCGGGCGCAAAACGATGGGCATCAGCGTGGAGCCATCGCGGTAAATCCCGACCGTGCTGCCGCTGAAATTCATCTGTAAAGCGCTGTCGACCTCGCCTTTATCCACGCCCAGTTCACGGCCCAGATACGGGGAAAATACCGGCCTGACCATTTTGCTACGATCCTGCCAGTCGTTGCGCACGCCGTCGGCCGCGCCGTCATCGAGGATGATTTTATCCACCCGGCTGGCAATGCTGCGCAGCGTATCCGGGTCGGAGCCTTTAATGCGGACTTCAATGGCGCTGTCGCCGGACGGCCCGAACATGATGCGTTTGAGCCGCGCATTCACCTCGGGGTAATTTTTCTGGATATCCTGCTCGGTGTGGCGAACCAGCCCGGCGATTTTCCGCTGGTCGTCCATCCGCACCATAATCTGCGCGTAGTTGGAATACTGGCGCTGGCCGTTGTAGGTCAGAATGAAGCGCATCCCGCCCTGACCGACGGTGGTCACGGTGTTTTCCACGCCCTCCTGTTTGCTGATGTTCTGTTCTATTTCGCGGGCGACACGGGCGGTGTAATTGATATCGGTGCCGTAAGGCAGCCAGAGATCGACGAAGAAAATCGGCGTGTTGGAGGACGGAAAAAAGTTCTGCCGCACAAAGCCGAACCCCCAGACGGATGCCGCGAGCAGTGCCGCCAGCGTGACCAGCGTCACCGTCTGGCGCACCAGCAGCGCCGACAGCAAACGCCGGTAAACGCGGAAAATCCAGCCGCTGTACGGGTCGGCCTGTTCATCCGGCTTTTTCTCCGGCACCGGCATATTGGCAAACGCCCATTTGACCAGCACCGGCGTGAGCGTCAGCGCCGTTACCCAGCTGAGCATCAGCGAAATCAGCAATACCTGGAACAGCGATTTACAGTATTCGCCGGTCGAATCCTGGGACAGACCGATAGGTGCAAACGCCAGAATGGCGATGACCGTCGCGCCCAGCAACGGCAGGGCGGAGCGTTTGATAATGCGTGAAATTGCACTCATCAGCGGATTGCCCTGCTGTCGGGAAATCAGTACGCCTTCCACGACCACAATCGCGTTATCCACCAGCATACTCAGGGCGATGATCAGCGCGCCGAGCGAAATGCGCTGAAGCTCGATGCCAAATAAATACATAATCAGCAACGTGCCGAGCACGTTCAGCGCCAGCGACACGGCGATGATAATCCCGCTGCGTAAACCCATAAAAATCAGCAAGACGCCGACCACAATCGCCAGCGCCATCAGGAAGTTAATGATGAAACCGTCGACGGATTTCTTCACTTCCGCAGCCTGATCGTAGAAGACTTTAAGCTCGATCCCTGCCGGTTTGTCGGCGCTGAGCTGGTTCATTCTGGCTTCGATAGCGTGGCCGATATTCATGACATTCACGCCGGGAATATAAGAGACGCCAATGGTCAGCGCATTGCGGCCATTGGCGTGGTAAATATTGCCGGGATGATCCGTCACGCCCTGCGAAACCGTAGCGATATCGCGCAGATAAATACTGTGCGTGGAACCGGCCGGGCTGATGAGCACATTATTGAGTTCATCGATATTCTGAAAGCCGCCGGTCGGATGCAGACGGATGGATTCACTTCCCACCGTCATGCTGCCCGCGTCGGAAACCATATTCTGCCGGTTCAGCACATCGGCCAGACGCGCCAGCGTGACGCCGTAAGCCGCCATTTTCGCCCGCGAAATCTCGATGTAAACCTGCTCAGGAATGACGCCGCCAATCGCGACTTTGCCCACGCCGGGCACCAGAACCAGTTGCCTGCGAAGCTGTTCGGCATAGGCGCGCAGTTCGGGGTTGGTAAAACTGTCTCCGTAGATCGAGAAAAAATAGCCGTACACGTCGCCGAAATCATCGTTAACGAACGGCGGACTGACGCCGGGCGGGAATTGCAGCGTCGCGTCATTCACCCGGCGGCGCAGTTCATCCCAGATTTGCGGCAGTTCGGAAGAGTGATAGCGGGCATCGATATTCACGGTAATTTGCGACAAACCGACGGCAGAAATCGACGTGATGTTATCGACGTAAGGCAGGCGTTGAAGCGCGTTTTCCAGCGGCAGCGTGACTTCTTCTTCCACCTGTTGCGAGGATGCGCCCGGATACTGAACGGAAACCACCGCCGTTTTAATGGTAAACGCCGGATCTTCCAGCCGCCCGATGTTGAACAATGCAATTAATCCGCCCACGCCGAGCAGCATGATCACCAGCCAGACGCGCGTCGGATTGCTGATAAAACTCTCGTTGATCCCCATATTACAGGCCCCGTTCCCGTGTCCAGATGCGAACGGGTTGCTGCGCATGTAATTCACCGACACCGGCGGCGACAATGCGGTCGCCCTGTTTCAAACCGGCCGTAATTTCAATGCCCTGCGAGGTGAGTTTACCGACGGTGACTTTGCGATCTTCAACGTGCAGGGTGTCGCCTTCTCCGGCGATCACCCAGACGTGCGGGTTGTTGCGCTGCGTGTTGTCGGGGTTAAACACGGCTTCAACCGGGATCACCAGCGTGGAGTCCGGCGTGGCCGTGGCGAGATTGGCCGGGTTCACCGTGACAGTGCCGCTCAGTCCTGCCACCGCCGGGAAGTTTTCCGGGCGCGGCATGGTCAGCGTCACCTGCCAGGTCAGCGTGTTGGCTTCGCTGCTGGCGGTGTGCTCTTTATAAGTCGCGGTGAATTCGCGGTCGGGAAGGGTGTTGATGCGCACCCGCGGACGGTAATCGGCGTTACGCATATCAAGGCTGGTGAAGAGGTTTTCCGGCACGCTGAAAATAACGTCCAGCACATCGGAACGGCTGAGCGTCGCCACCGGCTGACCGGCGGAAATCACCTGATGATTACGCACATTCAGCCGGGCAATGACGCCGCTGAACGGTGCCACCAGATTGAGATCATTGAGTTCTTCCTGTGCGATTTTCAGCGCCGCTGCCGCAGAATCCCGGCTGGCTTTATGCACTTCAAGTTCAGCCTGAGAAACGACATGGCGACGGGCGAGGGTCTGATAACGTTCGAACTGGCGCTGAGCGAGTGTCGCGGCGCTGCGGCGATCGTTGAGCCGCTGGCGGGCGTCATTGTTGGTGAGGCGGGCGAGAACTTGCCCCTGTTTCACGGCTTCGCCTTCGCGGACGTCAAGCGTCTGCAACTGACCGGCGCGCTTAAAGGCAATGTCGGTGTTATCGCCTGCGAGAATACGGGCCGGAAAAACGCGGGTACTTAGCGGGCTGGCCGCTTCGGCGGTGGCGATTTTTACCTGACGGGGGGGCGCGGGCGCGTCCGCCGTTTTCTGGTCGCAGGCGCTTAACATTAAAGCGAGGGCCAGAACGAGAGAGAAACGGATCTTCAAAATACTTCCCCTCATGCAACTACACGCGAAATTAATAAATCCCGGCAGAATATATAAGGACTCTTGATAAACCGGATTCGGTATATTCTGCCTTCGATGTATCCCCATTGAAACTGTGCAGTGACTTATTGTTTTTCTTTAATAATTTGTTTTTTCAGGCAACCCGTTAACACTATTTAACACGGTATATTATAGTTTATACAGCTTTAGGTATCTTGCCAGAATTAACACGACAATTAATTCATTATCCGCTTCATTCATGAACCATTTCAGGGGTCAAGGAGTCAGGCATCATGAATAATCCAGCACCAGTTTCCGGGGATAAAACATCGGAAAAATTGTGGTATCAGCACACAGTAGAAGAGAGCCTGGCCGGGCTGCAATCCGGGCCAGCCGGGCTGACACCCGAAGAAGCCAAAAACAAACTGCAACATTACGGCCCTAACGTTCTGCCACAAAAAGAAGGTAAGTCTTTATTTATTAAGTTTATCTCTCACTTTAAAGATATCCTGATTTATATATTACTGGCGGCGGGCGTGGTCACCGCAATAATGGGGCACTGGGTCGATACGCTGGTGATATTAGCGGTGGCAGTTATTAATGCCCTAATCGGCTTCATCCAGGAAAATAACGCTGAAAAATCATTGAAGAGCATCCAGAATATGCTCTCCAGTGAGGCTGTCGTATTACGCGGTGGACAACAGGTTACCGTGGGAACCGACGAAATCGTGCCGGGGGATATTGTTCTGTTACGCCCCGGCGACAAAATTCCTGCCGATTTACGCCTGATTGACGTGCATAACCTGCGCGTTGAAGAGGCGATTCTGACCGGTGAATCCACCGTCGTCTCGAAAAAAACCGATTCGCTGGAAGGCGAGAAATCCATCGGCGACCGCAAAAACCTCGCGTTCTCGGGAACGACCGTCAGCTCCGGTACTGCCAGCGGCGTGGTGTTTGCCACCGGTGGCCAGACGGAACTCGGCCACATCAATGAAATGCTTTCCTCGATTGAAGACAATAAAACGCCGCTGCTGGTGCAGATAGATAAACTGGGTAAATCCATTTTTATCATCATTCTGTTCATGATGGTGGCGCTGCTGATCTTCGGTTTCCTGCTGCGCGATATTCCGTTTGGCGAGCTGCTGCTCTCGGTCATCAGCCTGGCCGTGGCCGCCGTTCCTGAAGGGCTGCCGGCAATTATTTCGATCATCTTGTCGCTTGGCGTGCAGGCGATGGCGCGTTCGAAAGCCATTATCCGCAAGCTGCCGACGGTCGAAACGCTCGGCGCGATGTCAGTGATTTGTTCGGATAAAACCGGCACGCTGACCATGAATGAAATGACCGTAAAAGCGGTGATTCTGGCGGATAACGTCTGGACCGTCGAAGGCAACAGCTACGAGCCGATGGGCAGTTTTTCTCTTGCCGGTTCGGCAGCACAGGTGCCGCCAGACTCGTCGCCGCTGCTGACGCAGTTTCTACGCACGGTCGATATCTGTAACGACAGTACGTTAAAACAGGACGCGCAGGGCCACTGGGGCATTACCGGCGGGCCGACGGAAGGCGCGCTGAAAGTGCTGGCTGCGAAGGCGCATTTACCGGAATTGCCGTTTAACCTGAGCAGCAAAATTCCGTTCGATTCGCTCTACAAATACATGGCGGTGGCGGGCGATAAAAACGGGGAGGCGCAGATTATGCTCACCGGCGCACCGGATGTTTTGCTGAAACTTTGTCAGTACCAGCAGACGCCGGAAGGTGCCGTTCCGTTAGATCATGCGTACTGGGAATCAGCAATTACCCGATACGCCAGCGAAGGTTTGCGTATGGTGGCGGCGGCCTGGAAGCCGGTAGATCAGCCGGTGACGGCGCTCGATCACCCGGAACTCAGCCACGGCATGGTGCTGATAGGCATTGCAGGCATGATGGATCCGCCGCGTCCGGAAGCGATTGTGGCGATCGGGGAATGTCAGCAGGCGGGGATCCGCGTCAAGATGATCACCGGCGACCATCAGGAAACCGCGATGGCGATCGGTAAAATGCTCGGGATCGGCAACAGCGAAAACTCGATCACCGGGTATGAACTTGAGCATATGAATGACGATCAGCTGCGGGTTGCCGCGACGCAGTTTGATATCTTCGCCCGCACCAGCCCGGAACATAAACTGCGGCTGGTAAAAGCGTTGCAGGAAACCGGTGAAATCGTTGGGATGACCGGCGACGGCGTGAACGATGCGCCTGCGCTGAAACAGGCGAACGTCGGGATCGCGATGGGGATCAAAGGGACGGAGGTGACCAAGGAGTCGGCGGACATGATCCTGGTGGATGACAACTTTGCCACCATCGCCAACGCGGTCAGGGAAGGGCGCCGGGTTTATGACAACCTGAAAAAAACCATTCTCTTTATTATGCCGACCAACCTGGCGCAAGGGTTGCTGATTATTATCGCCATTCTGATGGGTAATTTTCTGCCGTTAACGCCGGTACAAATTCTCTGGATGAACATGGCAACCTCAGCCACGCTGTCATTCGGGCTGGCGTTTGAAGAGGCGGAAAGCCGCGTGATGCGCCGTCCGCCACGTAACGTCAGCGCGCATGTAATGGATAAATACGCCATCTGGCGCGTCGCGTTCGTCGGTTTGCTGATTTCCGTCAGCGCCTTTATGCTGGAAGCCTGGCTGCAACCGCGCGGTTATGAACCGGAGTTTATCCGTACCGTGCTCTTGCAGACGCTGGTGACCGCGCAGTGGGTTTACATGATCAACTGTCGCGATTCGGATAACTTCTCCCTCAGCCGCGGGCTGCTGGAAAACAAAGGGATCTGGATTGTCACCGTTGTGCTGTTCGCGCTTCAGGCAATCATTATCTATGTGCCGCTGATGAACACGCTGTTCGGCACGCGTCCGCTGCCGTTTATCTACTGGATCATCGGGCTGCTGATCGGCGTCGCGCTGTTCGTGATTGTCGAGATAGAGAAAGTGCTGACGCGCAGCTGGCGTAAGAGTTAGAGAGAAACCCACATCCTGAACGGCGAAGGTAGCCGTTCAGGTTTTTGGGATTTGTTTGCACGCCCTAAGTTGCCCTTAAGAAACCCGTGAAATACTCGCCTGACTTATCTCCAACTGGGCGGGTTTTACGATGACAAACGTGGCAACGCAGGAAAAAGTTAACTGGGCAAACAAAGTGCCGGAAATTACCCTTTTTTTCTGGCTTATCAAAATGATGTCTACCACGGTGGGTGAAACGGCTGCCGATTTCCTCAACGTGAATCTGAACTTCGGGCTGACTAATACGTCGGTTGTGACCGGCATTTTGCTGGTGATTTCGTTGTTCTTCCAAATCAGAGCCAGACGCTATGTCCCCGCGCTTTACTGGATGTCGGTGTTGCTGATCAGCGTTTTTGGCACACTGCTCACCGATAACCTCACCGACAATTTCAACGTGCCGCTGGCTTTCTCCACCGTGATGTTTGGCGCGCTGCTGATTGTCACGTTCAGCATCTGGTATAAAAACGAAAAAACCTTGTCGATTCATGAGATTGATACAGTCAGACGAGAGCTGTTTTACTGGGCAGCTATTCTCTTCACTTTCGCACTGGGAACCGCTGCGGGTGACTGGGTGGCCGAAGGCATGAATCTGGGATATTCCACTGCCGCTATCGCGTTTGGTGGCCTGATTGTGATTACCGCTTGTGCCCATTATCTGCTGCGGATGAATGCGGTTTTGTGTTTCTGGATTGCCTATGTGCTGACCCGTCCGTTTGGAGCTTCCTGCGGCGACCTGCTGGCTCAGACGCCGGATAACGGCGGCCTCGGATTGGGCACGACCGGAACGAGTTGCCTGTTTCTCGTCGCCATTATTGGCCTGGTGGGTTATCTCACCTTCACTGAAAGGAAAATGGCTCAGTGAAGGCGTGCGTCAGTCCTGAAACCGATTCTTTCCACGAGATTACCGATGCGAATACTGCTGGTTGAAGATGACGTGATGACCGGCGAAGCGGTGCGGATGATTACATTCTTAAACCTTTTGAGATGAGTGAAGTGATGGCGGGCTGGAAAAAATAATACAGGCCGTGTTTTAGCACCGTTAAATCGATTAATTAGCCCGCAAAAAACCCGCCATGAGGCGGGTTTTTTTATGACTGTCCGTCAGCGCATTATTACCGTTCATTCTGCCTGCAGGGGATTTACAGGCGTATTCCTGCGGTCATCTGCCCGAATTTCCACCCTTATTTAGCAATTAATGCCATTG
>NZ_JAFMOZ010000109.1:0-54623 GCF_019049615.1 Rahnella sp. BCC 1045
ATATTCCGTCAATATTTAATTTCGGAGAGAAATCACAATTCCGGATTTTTCTGCCGCACAAAAACAAAAAAAACCCGCAGCAGTTACCTGTGCGGGTTTCTGAAATGCCGGGAATTTTTAACTTATGGACGTAGTGCCGAAAGCCTGCTGCCAGTCAGCGTCAAACTTTTGCACCGCCGCCTGAACCGCTGGCGTACCGAGAAGTTGTTCAGCAACATCCACCGGTAATGTAATCGACTGACAGCCCGCCAGCAGGCAATCCACCGCCTGACGCGGCGTTCTGAAACTGGCCGCCAGCACTTTTGAGTGCGGCGCGTGCAGACTCAGCAGCGTCTGTAATTCTCTGACCATCGCAATGCCGTCGCCGCCCTGCGCGTCCAGACGGTTCACGTAAGGCGCAACGTATTCAGCACCCGCCAGCGCGGATAAGAGCCCCTGACCTGCGCCGTAAACAGCCGTGCCGAGCGTTGGTATATTCATGCTTTTTAAGGCTTTAATCGCCGCCAGCCCCTCCGCCGTGACGGGGATTTTCACCACTAAACCGGGCACCCGCTGCGACAGTAGCAGGGCTTCGGCGATCATCTGTTCTGCATCCGCCGCCATCACCTGGGCAAACAATTTCCCGGTTCCGCCGAGGGCGTCACGCAGGGCAGGCAACACTTCCCAGAGGGATTTTCCTTCTTTCGCCACAATGCTCGGGTTCGTCGTGACCCCCTGCAACGGCAGAATGCGCGAAAGACGTTTCACCGCAATAACATCGGCAGTATCGAGATACAGCTCCATAACCTTCTCCTTAAACCTGTGAGCGAATGCAAAGTATCGGAGAGTGTACCTCTGCAAGCGGCGGGTTTATTGATCGTTATCAAAATGACTTTCGAATGAAAGCATTTAAATTACGAAAGAAGAAACTTAAGGGAGCGCCGCGATGATTTTTAATGTGCAACGTTATTCCACCCATGACGGGCCGGGGATCCGCACGGTTGTTTTTCTCAAGGGCTGCTCACTGAGTTGTACCTGGTGCCAGAACCCGGAAAGCCGTTCAGAAAAACCCGACGTATTGTTTGATTCGCGGCTGTGTACCGCCGGGTGTCAGCATTGTGCGCAGGCATTTCCCCGTGCAGTGACCGCAGAAAATGACGGGATCTGCCTGCGTCGCGAGGCATTCTCTGCGCAAGATTTATGTCAGATGGAACAGGTTTGCCCTTCCGGTGCGCTGAGCGTTTGCGGCGAAGACGCAGATATGGAAAGCCTGATGCAGCAAATCCTGCGCGATAAGCCGTTTTATCAGCGCACCGGCGGCGGCGTTACGCTTTCCGGCGGCGAGCCTTTTATGCAACCACAGACGACGCTGAATCTGCTGCAACGCTGTCACCACGCGGGTTTACATACGGCGGTGGAAAGCTGTCTGCACGTCCCCTGGAAATATATCGATCCTTCTCTCGGCGCGCTGGATTTGCTGCTGGCCGACTTGAAGCACGTCGCCGACGCGCCGTTCAGACGCCTGACCGGTGGCTCAGCAAAACGGGTGATGGACAATTTTCGCCGTCTGGCGGCTGCCGGTCAGAAGCTGATTGTCCGCGTGCCGCTGATCCCTGATTTCAACGCCGACCGGGCGTCCATCCGCCAGATTGTGGATTTCGCTGCGGGGGAAACCGGTTGTGATGCCATCCACTTTTTGCCTTATCACACGCTGGGTATCAATAAATATGTCCTGCTCGGCGAACCCTATCTGGCCCCGCGCCAGCCATTAAATGACCCGGACCTGCTGACGTTTGCTGAAGAATACGCCGCCGAAAAAGGTCTTTGTGCACAGTTAAGAGGATAAAAATAATGACGACATTGAACCTGAATACCCTCTCCGCCCGCATTCGCGCCCATAAAGACGCGCTGATCCACATCGTAAAACCGCCGGTGTGTACCGAACGCGCACAGCACTACACGCAGGTTTATCAGCAACATGCGGATAAACCCCTGGCCGTCCGCCGCGCGCTGGCACTGGCAGAACATCTCAGGCAGCGGACTGTCTGGATCAAACATGACGAGCTGATCGTCGGGAATCAGGCCAGCGAAGTGCGTGCCGCGCCGATTTTCCCGGAATACACCGTCAGCTGGATTGAAAACGAAATTGATGCGCTGGCCGACCGGCCGGGAGCCGGTTTCGCGGTGAGTGAAAAGAATAAGAATGTTCTGCACGAAATTTGCCCGTGGTGGCGCGGGCAGACGGTGCAGGATCGCTGCTACGGCATGTTCACTGATGAGCAGAAAGCACTGCTCGACAGCGGCATCGTAAAAGCCGAAGGCAATATGACGTCCGGCGATGCCCATCTGGCGGTCAATTTCCCGCTCCTGCTCGGGCTGGGGCTGGACGGACTGCGCCATAAAGTCGATGAACGCCGCAGCCGCGTTAATCTGACCGACTGGGAAGATTTGCATAAAGAACAGTTGCTGAAAGCCATTGATATCACACTGGCTGCCGTCAGCGATCATATCGTGCGCTTTGGCGATCTGGCGCAGGAAATGGCCGCCGCCGAGCCGCGCGAGAACCGTCGCGATGAGCTGCTGGCGATTGCCGCAAACTGTCACGCGATCGCCCATCAGCCACCTTCCAGCTTCTGGCAGGCGTTACAGTTGTGCTATTTCATCCAGCTGATTTTGCAGATCGAATCCAACGGGCATTCCGTTTCATTTGGCCGCATGGATCAGTATCTTTACCCGTTCTACCGCCGTGACGTCGAACTTGAGCAAACGCTGGATCGCGGTCACGCCATTGAGTTGCTGCAAAGCTGCTGGTTGAAACTGCTGGAAGTGAACAAAATCCGCTCCGGTACACACTCCAAAGCGTCGGCGGGCAGCCCGTTGTATCAGAACGTCACCATCGGCGGCCAGAAACTGCATCTCGGCGTGGCGTCCGACGCGGTTAATCCGCTTTCCTACGCCATTCTTGAATCATGCGGTCAGCTGCGTTCCACACAGCCAAACCTCAGCGTGCGTTATCACGCAGGCATGAGCAGCGATTTTCTGGATGCCTGCGTGCAGGTGATCCGCTGTGGTTTCGGGATGCCCGCGTTTAATAACGATGAAATTGTGATCCCTGAATTCATCAAACTCGGCGTCGAGAAAGAAGATGCCTACGATTACGCCGCTATCGGCTGCATCGAAACCGCCGTCGGCGGAAAATGGGGCTACCGCTGCACCGGCATGAGTTTCATCAACTTTGCCCGGGTTATGCTGGCTGCGCTCGAACAGGGGCAGGACGCTAAAAGCCATACGCAATTTCTGCCGCAGGAACGCGGGCTGTCTAAAGGCAACTTTGAAAACTTCGGACAGGTTTTTGCGCAGTGGGATGAGCAAATCCGCTATTACACGCGTAAATCGATTGAAATCGAATGTGTTGTCGATACCGTTCTGGAAGAAAATGCGCAGGATATTCTGTGTTCTGCGCTGGTCGATGACTGTATCGAGCGCGGCAAAACCATCAAACAAGGCGGCGCGACATACGACTGGGTTTCCGGCTTGCAGGTCGGGATTGCCAATCTTGGCAACAGTCTGGCAGCGGTCAAAAAACTGGTCTTCGAACAGGGTTCCGTCGGGCAGCAGGAACTGGCGGATGCGCTGGCTTCCGACTACGCGGGGCTGGACGGCGAGCGTTTACGTCAGCGGCTGATCAACGGTGCGGAAAAGTACGGCAACGACCATGACGGCGTGGATAATCTTCTGGTACGCGCCTATCAGTGCTACATCGACGAGCTGTCGAATTATCACAACACGCGTTTCGGGCGCGGCCCGATTGGCGGAACGTACTACGCCGGAACCTCGTCGATTTCCGCTAACGTGCCGTTTGGCGCAGCGACCACAGCGACACCTGACGGACGTAAAGCGTTCACGCCGCTGGCCGAAGGCGCAAGCCCGGCTTCCGGTACAGACCATCTGGGGCCAACGGCGGTGTTTAATTCGCTGGGGAAATTACCGACGGAAGCGATCCTCGGCGGTGTACTGCTAAATCAGAAGCTCAATCCGGCATCGCTTGAAAATGAAACCGACCGCCAGACGCTGATGCTGATGTTGCGGACGTTCTTTGAGGAGCACAAAGGCTGGCACGTACAGTACAATATTGTGTCCCGCGAGACGTTGCTGAAAGCGCGCGAGGAACCGCAAAACTATCGGGATCTGGTGGTGCGTGTGGCCGGTTATTCGGCCTTCTTCACTGCTTTATCGCCGGAAGCGCAAGATGATATTATCGCGCGAACGGAACATACGTTGTAATCTTCGGGACAGAATTCACTTCAGCTGACGGGCAGCCTGCGCTGCCCGTATTTTTGGGCACTTATGAACGACAGACAGCAAGTCATTTTGCAATGGGTAAACGATAAACAGCGGATCAGCGTAAGTGAGCTGTCGCAGATTTGTCAGGTTTCAGAAGTGACGATCCGTCACGATCTCAATCAGCTGGAGCAACGCCATTATCTGCGCCGCGCGCACGGTTTTGCCGTCGCGATCCAGACCGATGACGTCGATACCCGAATGATGTCGAACTTCGCACAGAAGCAAAAACTGGCAAAATTCGCGGCGTCATTAATCCAGGATGGCGAAACGGTATTTTTCGAAAGCGGCAGCAGCATTGCCCTGCTGGCACAATATCTGGCGGACAAAAAGAATCTCACGGTGATTACCGTCAGCAGTTATGTGGCGTCGTTGCTGAAAAGTATGCCGTGTGACGTGGTGCTGCTCGGCGGGATGTACCAGAAGACCAGCCAGACAGTGGTCGGTCCGCTGACAAAATTGTGTTTGCAGCAGATGAATTTTAGCAAAGCCTTTATCGGGATTGACGGATTTACTGACACCACCGGGTTTACCGGCCGTGACATGTTGCGTGCCGACGTGGTGAATACGGTCGTGACGAAGGGCGCGGAGAATATCGTCCTGACGGATTCCTCGAAATTCGGGCAGATCAATCTCAATCCGCTCGGCCCTGTCAGCGCTTTCAGTCATGTCATTACTGACGAAGCACTGCCGGATACGTTCCACCAGCAACTGACGAACTCAGGCATAAAAGTCAGCCTCGTAGGCTGACTTTTTTCATGTGATATTTGAAGTACGACGCGGATTACTGCCCGTAGTAGGCATTCTTGCCGTGCTTGCGCAGATAATGTTTATCCAGAAGTTGCGGCTGCATATCCGGCAACTGCGGCGTTAACTGGCGGGAGAAAATGCCCATGTAGGCGATTTCTTCCAGCACCACCGCGTTGTGTACGGCATTATCGGCATCTTTTCCCCAGGCAAAAGGCCCGTGCGAATGCACCAGCACCGCCGGAATATCCGCGGGATCGAGGTTACGTTCCGCGAACGTTTTAACGATCACTTCCCCGGTTTCCCACTCGTAGCGCCCGGCGATTTCGGCTTCGGTCATTAAGCGCGTGCAGGGGATGTTGCCATAAAAATAATCCGCATGTGTGGTGCCCCAGGCCGGAATATCAATGCCTGCCTGGGCCCAGATGGTCGCATGGCGGGAATGGGTATGCACAATGCCGCCCGCCTGAGGGAAGCTGAGGTAGAGCACGCGGTGCGTGTCGGTATCGGAAGACGGTTTCTTGCTGCCTTCCACGATTTTCCCGGTTTCCAGCTCCACCACCACCATGTCATCGACGCCCATATGATCGTATTCCACGCCCGACGGTTTGATGACGATCAGCCCTTGCTGGCGATCCACGGCGCTGACATTTCCCCATGTAAAGGTCACCAGATTATGGCGCGGCAGTGCCAGGTTGGCCTCCAGTACCTGCTCTTTCAGTTGTTTAAGCATCTCGGTTTCCTCATGAATCGATGCTTTATTGTCTGGTCGGCGGGCGGGTGCCGGTATGGGGCAAATCGCTAAAGAGTGCGTACGGATCTGCTGCAAACGCAAAAGTGCCTGTTTATGCCACATTCAGGGCACGCAGGTGCAACGCTTTAGTTAATTGTGTGGTGAGACTGCGGCTTGATGGTGAATTAAGATTATTCACCTAGTGAATGGATACTAATTTCACTATTTTTAGTTAACGGATGCAAAAGTGCGTCCGGATGAGTCGAATTATGAATAAAGGTTCGGAACAGCTCAAAAATTCATAAGTTGCGTGAAGGATCACCCGGTGAAATACAGTGATAACGCTGCATGTTGCCTATACTTATCGATGATGCTGAACGTTAATCCTTTGAGGAAGATAACTATGATGCTCGTAAATAAACGCGTTGCCAGTATTGCACTGGTTTTGACTCTTGCGATGTCTGTTACCGCGTGTGGTAACTGGTCTAAACGTGACCGTAACACGGCGATTGGTGCCGGTGCCGGTGCACTTGGTGGTGCGGTTCTGACTGACGGAAGTACTTTAGGTACGTTAGGCGGCGCAGCAGTAGGTGGTATTGTGGGTCATCAGGTCAGTAAATAAGAACAGATAAAAAAAACAGTAAGACGCTGCGCTTTTCAAAGGCGCAGCATCTTGTTTTATCAGCCACCCGCCAGTTTGACTTTCATCCCTTTAGCTTCAAGCAGCTGTTTCAGTAAATCACGTTTATCGCCCTGAATTTCTATCACGCCGTCTTTCACCGCGCCGCCGCAACCACATTTTTTCTTCAGTTCAGCCGCCAGTTTTTCCAGTGCAGCATCGTCCATATCGACGCCAGTAATAAGACAAACACCCTTCCCTTTGCGCCCGCTGGTCTGACGCGCAATACGAACAATCCCGTCACCTTTCGGGCGTACGACGACGGCTTTCTGCTCATCGATTCTGCCGGTATCAGTGGAATACACTAACCGGCTGTTGCTGTCATTACGCATAAATTCCCCTGCTTATCGCAGTGATGCACGGATATCACGCAGCGTCTGCGCCGGATCGGCGGACTGCGTAATCGGACGGCCAATCACCATGTAATCCACACCCGCCGCCAGCGCTTCCTGCGGGGTCATCACGCGGCGCTGATCGTCGGCTTTGCTGCCTGCCGGGCGGATCCCCGGCGTGACCAGTTTGAACGCTTGCCCCAGCGCCGATTTAAAGCGCGTCGCTTCCTGCGCGGAACATACAACCCCGTCCAGCCCGCAGTCACGGGTCAGGCGCGCCAGACGTTCGGCGTAATCTGCCGGAGATAAGGTGATGCCCAGATCCGCCAGATCGCTGCCTTCCATGCTGGTCAGCACGGTGACGGCAATCAGTAACGGCGCGTCCTTACCAAACGGCAGCAACGCCTCTTTTGCTGCGGTCATCATGCGCGCACCGCCGCTGGCATGTACGTTGACCATCCACACGCCCAGTTCCGCCGCTGCGGCAACTGCATGCGCCGTGGTGTTCGGGATGTCATGGAATTTCAGATCCAGAAAGACGTCAAAACCGCGAGTCTGCAAATCTTTTACCATCTGCGGGCCGAAATGCGTGAACATCTCTTTACCAATTTTCAGACGGCAATCACGGGGATCGATTTTATCTGCAAAAGCCAGCGCGGCAGATTTATCGGCATAGTCGAGAGCGACAACAATAGGTGAGGAATTTAAGTCGTTGTTGTTAATGTTATTTTCTGACGTCATGTCTTCAGCCTCTTGTGTTTTTTCATTTCAGGAAGGGAAAGCCTGTTTTCTGCCGCCCGCATTTTACATGGCAAGAGGCTGAATTCACAGCTACACATAATGTGACAGTTTTATTAAATTTTTGTGAAGCACTAGACGCCGACACAACGCTGGCATAGTTTGTAACTTTACTCTAAGGAAAGGCTGAAAAATGAGTGAGATAACAACCCTGACCGTCAAAATTCCGGTTGAATTGAAGGAACTGATCAAGAACGCCGCCGCTGAGGCTGAGCATTCTTTAAGTGCGGAAGTGGCAGCACGTCTGGAAGAGAGCTTTAATCCGGCAGCACCCAAGGGGAAAAAGGCGGCGAAAGCCACCGAGCATGAAATTGATAACCAGCATCTTGCTGAAGATTCTGAACCGGCGCTGACAGCAAAAGAAATTAAGAAACTGCGTACGTTACTTAACGCCCGCAAAACCACCGGTAAGAAGAAGTAATTCCCCTCTCCTTTCCCTGAATAATTCGCGTTGCAACAAGATGATAAATACATCTGCAACGCGAAGTATGTCGGGAAAATTACTGACCGTCGAGACCCCGTATAGGTTTGATCGTCGCCCAGCCACGGCATGACGGACAATGCCAGTACAGCGAATGTGCAGTAAATCCGCATTTGTGGCAGCGGTAACGTGGTTTTGTGCGGATCTGCTCACCCACCATGTCCCGCAGTAAAACCAGACTCTCTTTCGCCCTGCCTTCTTCTGCATCGGCCAGATGGTAATCCATCAGGTGATGGAACACACGCATGGTCGGATGACGTTGCAGCTGGCGGTTAATGTAGTTCTGCGCCGTTTCACGCCCTTCTTCCTGCTGGATGATTTCCGCCAGCATCAGTTCTGCCGTCGCGCCGGTGTTTTCATCGACACAACGCTTGAGGAACTCTGCCCAACCCAGCGTATCTTTCAGGTTCTGGTAGCATTCCTGCATCATCGGCAGCGCTTCGCTGACCAGTTCTTTGTCCTGCTCAAGCACGCGTTGCAGCGCATCAACCGCTTTACGGTATTCGCCCTGCGCCAGAAAAATGCGCCCCTGCATGATAGACACGCGGGCACAAAGTTTATCTGCCGCCGCGGCCTTTTTCAGCAGGCCTGTGGCCTTATCGAAATCATCAGAAACCATCGCCAGAAGCGCCAGTTCACACCAGAAATGCGCGATTTCCTTGCGGCGGTTTTCTTTGCCCAGCTTGACCAGACGCTCGGCCACATCGATAGCATTCTGCCAGTCGCTGGTCGCCTGATGGATGATCAGCAACTGTTCCAGCGCAAACAGCTGGTAGTCCTGCTCCTTCACCAGCTGATTAAACATGTCTTCTGCGCGGTCATAAAAACCGGCAGCCATGTAATCGCGTCCTAACTGCTGCACGGCAAGCAAACGCTGTTCGAAGGTCAGCGAGGCACTTTCCATCAGCGACTGGTGGATGCGGATGGCGCGATCGACTTCGCCACGGGAGCGGAAGAGGTTCCCCAGAGTCAGGTGTGCTTCGACCGTACTGCTGTCCTCTTTCAACATTTCAAGGAATAGGTCGACCGCTTTATCCTGCTGGTTGGAAAGCAGGAAGTTAACCCCTGCTACGTATTCACGCGACAGGCGGTTAGCATTTTCCTGTTTATCCTGCTGAGAACTTCTGCGCCCCATGTACCAGCCATAGGCGGCCGCAACGGGCAACAACAGAAACAGCAGTTCTAACATAGAGGGTTATTCCTTGCTGACATCATAAGATGCTGCTGGCGGCGTAACGGCAGCCGCGGGTTCAATTTGTTGTTCAAGGCGTTTGATTTTCCGCTGGGCACGCCCGAGAGATAATCGGACACGCAGGTAAAACAAACCGCAGATGACCCAGCCCAGAATAAAACCGGTAGCAAAGAGCACGGCAAGCAGTGTGGAAACACGATAGTCGCCCTGCGCCAGCAAATAATTGAAGGTCACAGTCTGATCATTATGGGCACCCAGAGTGATAGAAATCACTACGATGACCAGCAAAAATAAAAAAATCAGCAGATATTTCACATTCATTCCTGTAATGCCGGATGTACCGGATGAATTATGCCAAAAACTCTCGTCCCGACCTAATAAGTTAGCATTTCCAAACAAAGCTGGGAAACATTGCGGAGGCTTTAAATGCAGGTTGTTGGAACTTCGTGCAACTTTAGCAGTGTGTCGCAAATATCGCTGCAATTTACGATATGGAAGAGATATGGGGGCGGAAAGCGATGAATTAAAGGGGTTTTGTTAAACCCCTTTGAAATTGCCAGTGTTTATTCTCCGTCGCGTTCAGCGATTTCCTGATTTTCCGCCGGCGGCGGCGTCAGCGGTCCGACATAACGCTCAGTCAGCCAGCAGGCCAGTGTCACCAGTATCCAGCTGATACCCACGGACGCCAGCAGGTCACGCGGCCAGTGCATTCCCAGAACCAGACGGCTGCCCATCACGGCGACTGCCCACACCATCAGGAACGTGACCGTTTTGTAGTGTTTACGCCGCCACAGCAGCCCGATGCCCAGTAATGCCCAGGTAGCGGCAAACATCGTATGACCGGAAGGGAATGCGTAACCGGTGTCGTTCTGCCAGCTTTTATTCAGCCAGTGAGGTATCTGCGTGTCCTCGCCGAGTATTTCTTTGACCTGTTTGCCACGCAATTTGCTTTTCTGCGCATAAAACTCACCCACGTTCATCTGATGATCGGTTCCCAGCCACGCCACGTAGGGCCGCGGCTCACGTACTTCACCTTTGATGAAGTCTTTCGCGTATTGCCCGACCAGCAGCGCGGCCACAATAATCACACCCAGCCCGATGGCCGGTTTAAGACGAAAGCGCAGGCACCACAGGAACCAGCCGCCAAGAATCACCGTTGTGAGGATACCCCAGGGCTCGCTCACCGTTTCCGTCACCCAGAACAGCGGGCGCAAAATGGACGGATTTCCTCCCGGTGCCCAAAGCCAGCCGCTTATCCATACCGCTGCGGGCATCAGCATTAAAAGTACAGCCCCGAGTGCGGTGCGTTTGGCGATATCAAACATAGTCGTCCCTTCCGTCATTTATAAAAGAGTTGGAGTGTAGCAACGTTGTCATCGCTTCACATTCCCTAAGCGGGGATTGTTGAAGAAGCGGTTATAATTCATAAGTTATGAACTAATCGTTCAAATATTCGCGCTAAAAACTGCGCCAATCTGTGGCAAAATACCGCCCTGTCGTGATGGAAAGGCACCGATTCCCTATCCAGAGGCCGCATCTGAACGTAGGATGCGCATCAACAAGTAAAATACTCACTGTAAATAAAGACACTTTGTGGTTTTTTTGGAGCGTAAAATGCAGCTGAAACGGGTGGCAGAAGCCAATCTGCCAACACCTTGGGGCGATTTCCTGATGGTGGGTTTTGAAGAATTGGCCACCGGGCACGACCACCTGGCGTTAGTTTTTGGTGACATCAGCGGTGAAACACCGGTTCTCGCGCGTGTTCACTCGGAATGTCTGACCGGCGATGCCTTATTCAGCCTGCGCTGTGACTGTGGTTTTCAGCTCGAAGCCGCACTCAATCACATCGCCGAAGAAGGCCGTGGCATCCTGATGTATCACCGCCAGGAAGGCCGTAACATCGGTTTGCTCAACAAAATCCGCGCTTACGCTTTGCAGGACAAAGGCTATGACACCGTCGAAGCCAACCATCAGCTCGGTTTTGCAGCTGATGAACGCGACTTCACCCTGTGCGCGGATATGTTCAAGTTACTGGGCGTTGATTCGGTCCGCCTGCTGACCAACAACCCGAAAAAAGTCGAAATCCTGACTGAAGCCGGTATTAATATCACCGAGCGCGTGCCGCTGATCGTGGGCCGTAATCCGGAAAATGAACGTTACCTGTCGACCAAAGCCGCCAAAATGGGCCACCTGCTCGATAAGTAATTTTTTCAGGATATGACAGAAATATTAAGGGCACCTTAACGGTGCCCTTTTTCATGGAGTTTTGACGGGAAAAAGATTCAGAGCATTTTGCGGATCACGTAATGCAGAATGCCGCCGTTCTGGAAGTACGTCAGCTCATTGCCCGTATCAATACGGCAGCGCGCGTTCACCGTTTCCGTATTCCCGTCGGCAAAGGTGATGTGTACCGCGACATCTTGTCCCGGCGTCAGGGTTTGCAAACCCCGGACACTGATCTGCTCATCGCCGGTCAGTTTCAGCGTTTTGCGCGTCACGCCCTGCGGGAATTCCAGCGGTAAAATCCCCATGCCGATCAGGTTGGAGCGGTGAATACGTTCGAAGGATTCCGCAATCACCACGCGAACACCCAGCAAACGCGGCCCTTTCGCCGCCCAGTCACGGCTTGACCCGGAACCGTACTCTTTACCGGCAATCACCGCCGTCGGCACGCTTTCATGCTGATAGCGCATCGCCGCATCGTAAATCGCCAGTTGATCCTGCGACGGAATATGGCGGGTAAATCCCCCCTCCACGCCCGGCACCATTTCGTTTTTGATACGGATATTGGCGAACGTCCCGCGCATCATCACTTCATGGTTACCGCGCCGCGAACCGTAAGAGTTAAATGCCTTCGGCTCTACACCGTGCTGTTTCAGATACAACCCCGCCGGGCTTTCGGCTTTGATATTCCCGGCTGGCGAGATGTGGTCAGTGGTAACGGAATCCGCCAGAATGGCCAGAATTCGGGCATCGTTGATGTCTTGCAGCGCGTCCGGCTCCGCTTTCATGTCGCTGAAGAACGGCGGATGGCGGATGTAGGTCGAATCTTCCTGCCAGGTGTAGGTCGGCGTGCCTTCAACCTGAATCGCCTGCCAGCTGGCGTCACCGTTAAACACTTCCGCATATTCTTTATGGAACATCGCGGTGGTGACCTGCCCGACCGCATGGGCAATTTCTGTCGCCGACGGCCAGATATCTTTCAGATAAACCGGTTTGCCGTCTGCATCTTCCCCCAGCGGATCGTGGGTAAGATTGACGTTCATGTTCCCGGCCAGCGCGTACGCCACCACCAGAGGTGGAGACGCCAGCCAGTTAGTTTTGATCAGCGGATGAATACGCCCTTCGAAGTTTCGGTTGCCGGAAAGCACCGCGCCGACGGTTAAATCCCCGGATTTAATGGCGGATTCAATCGGTTCCGGCAGCGGCCCGGAGTTACCGATACAGGTGGTACAGCCGTATCCCACCAGATTGAAACCGAGCTGTTCAAGGTATGGCATCAGACCGGCAGCATTCAGATAATCGGTCACCACTTTGGAACCCGGTGCCAGCGAGGTTTTCACCCACGGTTTGCGGGTCAGCCCCTTCTCTGCGGCATTTTTCGCCAGCAAGCCGGCTGCCATCAGCACGCTGGGGTTTGACGTGTTGGTACAGGACGTAATGGCGGCAATCACCACTGCGCCGGTCGTGAGCGCGTAATGCTGGCCTTCTAGCGTGAAGGTTTCCTTGTCGCTACGCCCCGGTTTACTGTTTCCCAACTCCAGTTCAGTGGCCGCTTTAAACGCCTTCGGCACATCCGGCAGCGCCACGCGATCCTGCGGACGTTTCGGGCCAGCCAGACTCGGTTCAACGCGGCCCATATCCAGCGACAGCGTACTGGTGAATACCGGCTCGTCGCCCGCATTGCGCCATAACCCCTGAGCCTGCGAATAAGCTTTAACCAGTTCGATCTGCTCGTCGCTGCGGCCGCTGAGTTTCATATAACCGAGCGTGACGTCATCCACCGGGAAGAACCCGCAGGTGGCCCCGAACTCCGGCGACATATTGGCGATCGTGGCGCGGTCGGCCAGCGGTAAATCCGCCAGCCCGTCGCCGTAGAATTCAACAAATTTGCCAACCACGCCGTGCTTACGCAGCATCTGCGTGACGGTTAACACCAGATCGGTTGCGGTGATGCCTTCGCGTAATTTGCCGGTCAGCTTGAAGCCAACGACGTCGGGGATCAGCATGGAAACCGGCTGGCCTAGCATCGCCGCTTCCGCCTCAATCCCGCCGCAGCCCCAGCCCAGGATCCCCAGACCGTTAATCATGGTGGTGTGCGAATCGGTGCCGACCAGCGTGTCCGGGTAGGCGATCGTTTTACCGTTCTGTTCTTCGTACCAGACGGTCTGCCCGAGATATTCCAGGTTAACCTGGTGGCAAATTCCGGTGCCCGGCGGCACAACGCGGAAACGATTAAACGCTTTCTGGCCCCAGCGGAGGAACTGATAGCGTTCGTTGTTACGTTCCATTTCCAGCCGGACGTTTTCATCAAACGCTTCGTCATCACCAAATTCATCTACCGTCACCGAGTGGTCGATAACCAGATCGACAGGCGATAACGGGTTCACCTGATCGACATTACCGCCGAGACGTTTTACCGCCTGCCGCATGGCGGCTAAGTCCACCACTGCCGGTACACCGGTAAAATCCTGCATCAGAACGCGCGCAGGCCGGTAAGCGATTTCACGATCGGCGTGGCCTGTTTTCTGCCAGCCAACCAGTTCGCGCAAATCACTTTCCGTTACGGTGTCGCCATCCACGTGGCGCAGTAAATTTTCGAGTAAAACTTTGAGGGATTTTGGCAGGCGCTGGAGTTCACCCAGCGTTTGGGCTGCGAGCGGCAGGCTGTAGTAATGAAACTCCTTGTTCTGGACTGCCAGTTTATCCAGACTTTTCTCACGAATATCGGACGACATAGCTTCTCCTTTTACTGCTCATTTCTCGCGCCTGCGTGGCTATCAGGGAATAACCCGCAAGCTTATAAGTGCATAGTTAAACATAACACAAAATTCAATTAACATTTTAATAACAACACGAAGTGTTCATCAGGCAAAAAAAATCCCGCGGCATCGTAAGACGGCGCGGGACAGAGATTTTCAGCAAAGCGTGGCGGTTTATTTCACCGGCAACTTAATGTCTTTGAACATCTCTTCGATATCTTCATTCGAGCGCAGAGAAATGGCGGTGTCCACCACGTCGCGCGTCAGATGTGGCGCAAAGCGTTGGATAAAATCGTACATGTAGCTGCGCAGGAAAGTACTGCGGCGGAAACCGATTTTGGTGGTGCTGTACGTGAAGATATCACGCGCATCGACCGTCACCAGGTCCGGATCCTGAATCGGATCTACTGCCATGCTGGCGATAACGCCGACGCCTAAACCAAGACGGACATAGGTTTTGATCACGTCAGCATCAGTGGCGGTAAAGACGATCCGCGGCGTCAGCCCGGCGCGGTTAAACGCGGTATCCAGCTCAGAACGGCCGGTGAACCCGAACGTGTAGGTGACAATCGGATACGCCGCTAACTCTTCGATGGTGACTTTATCTTTGCCCGCCAGCGGATGATCCGGCTGAACCACAACCGCACGGTTCCAGTGGTAGCAAGGGAGCATAATCAGGTCGTCGTAAAGATGCAGCGCTTCGGTCGCAATCGCGAAATCAGCATTACCTTTGGATACGGCCTCGGCGATTTGCGTTGGCGAACCCTGATGCATGTGCAGTGAAACGCGCGGGTAGCGCTCGATGAAACCTTTAATGACGTTTGGCAGTGCGTAACGTGCCTGAGTGTGTGTCGTGGCGACGTACAGTGACCCTTTATCGGGATACGTGTGCTCGCCCGCGACGGCTTTAATGGCGTCAACTTTAGACAGCACTTCACGCGCGATACGGATAATTTCCTGCCCGGCGGGCGTGACCTGCGTCAGATGTTTACCGCTGCGGGAGAAAATCTGGATACCCAGCTCATCTTCGAGCATGCGTACCTGCTTACTGATCCCTGGCTGCGACGTGTACAGGCCTTCTGCCGTCGAACTGACGTTCAGATTGTGATTAACAACCTCTACGATGTAGCGCAGTTGCTGCAATTTCATATCTCATACCACCCTGGTTTCAAACCCTGTCACCATCCCTGTTCACCCGCTGGCTGAACAGACTGGAAATGATTTTTATTGAATGCCCGAAGTCTGTATTGCGTCGTCTTATGTCACTGACGCATTAGCTTATTACAAATGTGAATAAAAACAAATTTTATATAACAATTATATCAAAAGCTGACACATTGTATAGCCAGATAACATAAGGATTACAGCAGGCAGCACTGCCCTGAGAAGATATTCGCGAAGAACCTGTCGATGATAGATCTTATTACAATAAAAAAACCAGCCCGAAGGACTGGTTTTTTACAAACGAATAACAATGGGTTCCGGCTCAATAATACTATTTCTTTCCTTCTACCCATTTACCGTCAACATAGAATGCCGTCCAGCCGGTGGCTTTACCGTCTTTTTCTGAAGACACGTACTGCTGCTTCGTTTTACGGCTGAAACGCACCATCGATTTATTGCCTTCCGGGTCAGCCACTGGCGCATCGGCCAGATAGCTAAGTTTTTCCGGCAGACGATCTTTAAAGCGCTTCAGCTCTTCCACCAGCGGCGCACGGGTTTCACGCGATTTAGGGAAAGTATTGGCCGCCAGGAAAACACCTGCCGCGCCATCACGTAAAACGAAATAGGCGTCAGACTTTTCACATTGCAGTTCCGGCAAGGGAACCGGATCTTCTTTCGGCGGCGCAACATCACCGTTACGCAGGATCTTACGGGTATTTTTACACTCGTCGTTGGTACAGCCCATGTACTTACCGAAACGTCCCATTTTCAGGTGCATTTCAGAACCACATTTCTCACACTCAACGATCGGGCCGTCATACCCCTTGATACGGAACTCGCCTTCTTCGATTTCGTAGCCGTCACATTCCGGGTTGTTACCGCAGACATGCAATTTGCGCTGGTTGTCGATCAGGTAACTGTCCATCGCCGTGCCGCATTTGCCGCAACGACGTTTGGCGCGCAGCGCATTGGCTTCCGCTTCATCACCTTCAAGGATGTTCAGAACTTCAGCATCCGCAATCAGGTTGATGGTGGTTTTGCAGCGCTCTTTCGGCGGCAACGCATAACCGGAACATCCGAGGAACACCCCGGTGCTGGCGGTACGGATCCCCATCGGGCGGCTGCACGTCGGGCATTCGATGCTGGTCAGAACCATCTGATTCGGGCGCATACCGCCTTCTTCAGGGTCTTTCTCGGCCGTTTCGAGCTGCTTGCTGAATTCGGTGAAGAACTCATCCAGAACGGCTTTCCATTCTGCTTTATTGTTCGCGACCTGGTCCAGCCCGTCTTCCATGCGTGCGGTGAAATCATAGTTCATCAGTTCGCGGAAATTATCTTCCAGACGATCAGTGACGATTTCACCCATTTTTTCCGCATAGAAACGGCGGTTTTCAACGTGTACGTAGCCACGATCCTGAATGGTCGAAATGATCGACGCGTAGGTAGACGGACGGCCAATACCGCGTTTTTCCAGCTCTTTCACCAATGACGCTTCGCTAAAACGTGCAGGCGGTTTGGTGAAATGCTGAGTTGGCAGCAGCTGTTGCAGTTCGAGTTCGGTGCCGACTTCAATCGCTGGCAGCGTTCTGTCTTCGTCGCCTTTACGCAACGCTGGCATAACTTTCGTCCAGCCATCGAAACGCAGCGTACGGCCTTTGGCACGCAGGGAATAATCGCCCGCTTTCACCGTTAGCGTGGTGGAATCATACTGCGCCGGTGTCATCTGGCAGGCCACAAACTGGCGCCAGATCAGCTGGTAGAGACGCTGCGCATCTGCTTCCATATCTTTGAGCTGCTCAGAAACCACGGCAACATCAGAAGGACGGATCGCTTCGTGCGCTTCCTGAGAATTCTCTTTGTTGCTGTACTGCAACGGCGCTTTCGGCAGGTATTTATCGCCAAAGTTTGTGCCGATGTAACCGCGAACCATTTCTACAGCGTCCTGGCTCAGGTTGGTGGAGTCAGTACGCATGTAGGTGATGTGACCGGCTTCGTAGAGACGCTGCGCCATCATCATGGTTTTCTTCACGCCAAAGCTCAGACGGGTACTTGCCGCCTGCTGCAATGTGGAGGTAATAAAAGGAGCACCCGGTTTGCTGCTGGTCGGTTTATCTTCACGATCCACCACCTGATAACGCGCTTTTTCAAGCAGCGAAACAGCCGCGTGGGTTTGTTCTTTATTGACCGGTTTGAACGGTTTATCGAGGTGATGCGTCACTTCCATTTGCAGGGCGGTTTCTTTCTTCGCCAGCAAATCAGCGTGCAGCTCCCAGTATTCTTCCGGCACGAACGCTTTGATTTCTTTTTCGCGCTCAACCACCAGACGAACCGCTACGGACTGAACACGGCCTGCGGATAAACCACGGGCAATTTTCTTCCACAGCAGCGGGGAAACCATGTAACCCACCACGCGGTCCATAAAACGACGCGCCTGCTGAGCATTCACCCGATCAATATTCAGTTCGCCCGGTTCTTTAAAGGCATTCTGAATCGCGTTTTTGGTAATTTCGTTAAATACCACGCGGCTGAAACGTTTGTCATCACCACCAATCACTTCCCGCAAATGCCAGGCAATCGCCTCTCCTTCGCGGTCAAGGTCGGTTGCGAGATAGATGTGGTCAGCTTTTTCCGCTAACGCTTTTAACTCAGCAACGACTTTTTCTTTACCGGGAAGTATTTCGTACTGCGCTTCCCAACCATGATACGGATCGACGCCCATGCGATTAACCAGCGCGGTTTTCTCATCCTTTTTTACTTTTTTCTTTGTTTTTTCTTCGGTTGAGTCGGCGGTCTTTTTAGCAGCGGATCCACTGGTTGGTAAATCACGGATATGACCGACGCTGGACTTAACCACGTAGTCATTTCCTAAATATTTATTAATCGTTTTGGCTTTTGCCGGGGACTCAACTATTACGAGAGCTTTACCCATAATTACCTTTACCTGAATGATTCTTCATCATCTGAAGAAGATTTTGTCTAGTTATGCCGCGGCACAATATCACGTCTTTTTTTATATTGCGGCAGTGAGTCAGAACGTCAACTTATTTCTTTAAAAGAACAAGCGAACTGACTTCCAGAGGTTCAAAACACTGATTCTGCGAGGGATTAACCAGACAGGGTTCAGCAGAATGTGCTCTTTCCTATGTCAAATAATGACCAAGCGTAAACAAAACATTCCACCTGAAGCCACAAAATCCCACACTCTACCTGATTAAAATCGTCACGCAAACTAATTAACACGGAAACGCCCTTTTCGCCAATGTGTTCAGTCCTTTCGGCGAATCGTTCAAATAATAACCACAATGTAAAGCCATTACCCATAGCCGATTTGCGGTTTTAACAACGGCAGGATTACAATAACGTCAGCAATTATAGTGGGGAGTAAATATCATGCACGAAAATACATCGGCAATAAGTCGCGAAGCTTTACTGGCAGAAGCGAATAAGGTTATCCGTGAGCACGATGAGTATCTTAGCGGAATGGCTGCGACAGAAGTTGAACAGAAAGGCAATGTGCTGGTTTTCCGTGGTGAATTCTTCATGGATGAAAACGGTTTACCGACCCGAAAAACCACTGCGGTATTTAATATGTTTAAACACCTGGCTCATCTTTTTTCAGAAAAATACCATCTCGAAGATTGAGATAAAAAAGCCGCTATAAAAGAAGACGCAACCGGTTAGCTTTCCGGGAAACCTGAGCCGATAAAAAAAAGGGACCGAAGTCCCTTTTTCTTTGCGCTTTTAATGAGGCAAAGCGTTTACAGCAATGGCTTCTGACTGCGCTGCAACCAGCGCAGGAACAGACGGTCAGCGCTTTCTGCCGCGCTGCCTGTGAATCTGTCCATCATGCGTTTACGTCGGGCATAACGCACCGCAATCACTTCATGATTTTTCATTTCCGCAATCAGTAAATCATCACTGGTGCCGATGGCGTCAATCAGGCCATTTTCACGTGCCTGCGTACCAAACCAGTGTTCACCGGTTGCCACGGCATCGATATCCAGAGACGGACGATTCTGATGCACAAATTCCTTGAACAGCACGTGCGTTTCGTTGAGATCTTCGCGGAATTTCTCGCGCCCTTCTTCGGTGTTCTCACCGAGCAGCGTCAGGGTGCGTTTGAATTCTCCCGCCGTATGCAGTTCGATATCAATATCGTTCTTTTTCAATAAGCGGTTGAAGTTAGGGATCTGCGCAACCACGCCTATCGAGCCGATAATGGCAAACGGCGCGGCGACAATGCGGTCAGCTACGCAGGCCATCATATATCCTCCACTGGCGGCGACTTTATCTACCGCCACCGTCAGGCGGATCCCGCTCTGCCGCAGACGAACCAGCTGCGAAGCGGCCAGACCATAACCGTGAACCACGCCGCCAGGGCTTTCCAGGCGTAACAGCACTTCGTCTTCCGGCGTAGCCACCGCAAGCACTGCTGAAATTTCTTCGCGCAGCGAAGTCACTTCATGCGCGTCCATACTGCCTTTGAAGTCGAGAACATACAGGCACGGCTTGGATTGGGTTCCCCCCGCTTTGGCCTGTAGTTTTTTCTGTTTAGCTTCAGCTTTATCCTTTTTCTTCAGTTCTTTACTGCGGATTTTCAACTCCGCAGGACTCAGACGCGCGCTGCGCATTTCACGCTGCATTTCGCGGTACTGCTCCCCTAAATCGACCAGCTGCAACTCACCTTTTCCGTGAGATTTGCGATGACGAAGGCCGACCACCAATACCACCAGCGCACCAATGGCGATCACTACGGTCACTACTTTGGCCAAAAACAGCCCATAAAGAGAAAGTAAATCCACACAAACCGCCTTTTCGATGTGGTAATAAAACCGTTATGAAAGATGCTGAACATTCTAGACAATCGGCGCTGCGGCGTCTTGTTCGAAGATGACATCATGCCAGAGACTAAAAGTGAGTGCGCCATTGTTCCAATTTTGTTACAAAAGAGCTGTCTGTTTTTGGGTTAATCATTGAAACTCCTGCCCATTTAAGGCATATAACCGGTGATCAACTCCGAAACACCCCAAATTCACATCAAAATGTCGGACTCCGGTCGAGCGCAACTTCTCCCGTACCCGGCATTTTTGATACTCAGCGCGCCTGATGTGATGACGGCCATCGCCGCCACATCGCGCCCCGACCTATGAGGACCGCCCATGCATTACCATCCGAAATCTGACCTGCTCAACAACCGTATTATTCTGATCACCGGCGCAGGCGATGGCATCGGGCGCGAAGCGGCGCTGACCTACGCCCGCTTTGGCGCGCAGGTCATTTTACTCGGACGCACCGAAAGCAAACTGGCCAGCGTTCAGCAGGAAATTGCCGCTAAAAACCTGCGGCCTGCGTTCATTTATGCGCTCGATTTACTGACCGCCAGCGAGCAGGATTGCCAGCGCGTCGCCAGCCAGATTGCCGGATGGGTGCCACATCTCGACGGCGTTTTACATAATGCCGGGCTGCTGACAGAGATTACACCGATGGCCGAAATCAGGCTGTCGGACTGGATGAACGTGATGCAGGTGAATGTCAACGCGACGTTTATGCTGACGCAGGCCTTGCTGCCACTGCTGCTCAAATCCGCCAGCGCGTCGCTGGTGTTCACAACGTCCAGCGTCGGGCGCGAAGGCCGCAGCGGCTGGGGCGCGTACGCGGTATCGAAATTCGCCACCGAAGGCATGATGCAGGTGCTGGCCGAAGAACATAAACACACGGGTCTGCGGGTGAACTGCATTAATCCGGGCGGAACCCGCACCGGCATGCGCGCGTCGGCGTTCCCCGATGAAAACAAAGATAAACTCAAAACACCGGCTGACATCATGCCGCTGTATCTCTACCTGATGGGCGATGACAGCCGTCGTAAAACCGGTATCAGCTTTGATGCCCAGCCAGGCCGTAAAGCCGGTCCAGCCGAATAACGGAGCCAAACATGACTGAAGATCGCCACAAGCAGCGCCAGCAAAAGCTGAAAGAACAGGTTGATGCGCGCATTGACGCGGCAAAAGAGCAGCGCGGGATTTTGATTGTGTTTACCGGCAACGGCAAAGGTAAAACCACCGCGGCTTTCGGGACAGTCACCCGCGCCGTCGGGCACGGAATGCGCGCAGCGGTGATCCAGTTTATTAAAGGCGAATGGCCGAACGGCGAGAAAAATCTGCTCGAGCCACACGGCGTGGAATTTCAGGTGATGGCGACCGGTTTCACCTGGGAAACACAAAATAAAGAAACCGACACTGCTGCCTGTCAGGCCGTCTGGCAACATGGAAAACGGATGCTGAACGATGCCACCCTGGATCTCGTGGTGCTCGATGAGCTGACGTATATGGTCAGTTTCGGCTATCTGGATTTGCAGGAAGTGGTTGATGCGCTGAATGCCCGTCCGGCGCACCAGACGGTGATTATCACCGGCCGCGGGTGTCATCGGGATCTGCTGGAGCTGGCCGATACCGTCAGCGAACTGCGTCCGGTGAAGCATGCTTTTGATGCGGGCATTATGGCGCAGCAGGGCATTGACTGGTAACACCCTGCTTTACTTTGAAACGTAAGCTTTAAAACTTAAGTTTCAAAGCGTTATCTGACACTCCGCCAGTGTTGCCATTTCATTATGGACAGCGCAGGCAGCATCGATCAGCGGTAACGCCAGCGCGGCACCGCTGCCCTCGCCCAGACGCAAATTCAGGTCAAAATACGGCTGCAAACCCAGCGCCTCAAGGGCAATTGTCGCACCCTGCTCCGCAGAAATATGTGACGGAATAAGATACGGTTTCAGGGCCGGTGCAATCTGGCAGGCCGCCAGCGCCGAGGCGTAAGACAGGAAACCGTCCAGTACCACCGGAATTCCGGCCGCCGCCGCCCCGATCATTGCGCCCGCCATACCGGCAAGCTCAAACCCGCCGACTTTCGCCATGACATCCAGCGCATCCGAAGCATCCGGCTGATTTACCGCAATGGCTTTTACCACCACGCTGATTTTATGGGCCAGCCGCTCCGGCGGAAGATTTGCGCCCAGCCCGACCGTTTGCGCAGGCGCTGCCCCGGTCAGCACCGCCACCATCGCCGCCGCGGGCGTGGTGTTTGCCATACCCAGCTCACCGACCGCCAGCAGAGACAACCCGCTTTCCGCTTTCGCAATCACACGTTCTGCGCTCCAAATGAGCAGCGATTCTGCCTGTTCACGGGTCATCGCCGGGCCGGTCGCAATATTGCCGGTGCCTTGCGCGACCTTGTGGTTCAGCGTGCCGGGAATATCCGGGCCGAGTATCCCGCAGTCGACCAGCGTCACCTGCGCACCGGCGTTACGCGCCAGCACGGAAACTCCGGCTTTTCCCTGCACAATATTCACCGCCTGAATTGCGGTGACGACCTGCGGCGAAGGCGTTACGCCTTCGTGCCATACACCGTGATCGGCAGCCATCACCAGAATTTCTTTGCTGGGGAATTTTAGCGGTGCTTTACCGCGGATAGACGCCAGCTGAACAGCCAACTGCTCCAGACGCCCGAGACTGCCCAACGGTTTAACCAGGCTGTCCAGACGTTCTTCGGCAGCCCGTGCGGCCTCTGCGTCGGGTTCAGCAATCTGACGGATGATATTTGCCAGCGAAGCCATCGGTGTTCCTTATCGTGATTTAAAAATTAAATACCGCTGTCGTTGAAACGTTGGATAACGCAGGCTCCCGGGCTTAAATCGATCTCACACAGGCAGCCTTGTTTAAACGGAAAGCGCCACATGTCAGCAGGCGCGAGTTTCAACATCATCGCCAGCAACAGGCTGAGTGAACCCTGATGCGCCACAATAGCCACGCAGCTTCCCGGCGGACGCAGGTGAATTTGCTGCAACGCCTGACGGATCCGCCCGGTGAATTCGGTGAAGGATTCGCCCTGAGGCACTGCCGCTTTTTGCCAGTCCTGACACCACTGCTGATAACCTTCTGCCTCAGAGGCTTCAAGCTCTTTGTGATGGCGCATTTCCCATTCGCCGAATCCCATTTCTCTGAACAGAGGCTGGCTTTCTACCGCGATTTCGCGCCCTTTAACGATAAATTCAGCCGTGGCCTGGCTGCGCCGCATGCCGGAGTGGATCACGCAGTCGAGCGGTTTTTCTGCCAGCTGACGGGCGACGTGCTGCGCCTGAGTTTCGCCTTGCGCGGTCAGCGCGATATCGCTGCTGCCGCAGAAAACGCCGTCGACGTTTGCCTGAGTTTGTCCGTGTCGTATCAGATACAGTTTCATTTATTTTTCCGGGTCTCAGTGCCATAAAAAGAAGAAAAGAAAAACCAGTTCGCTTAATTCGCAGGCCGCACCCAACGTGTCACCCGTTTGCCCGCCTATACGGCTGGCGACAAAACGGCGGAAGGCGAAGGTAAAGCACAGCGTCACCAGCAGGGCAAACAGCGTGGAGAAACCGGCGATAAACAGAACCAGGGCGGCCATCAGCAGCAGCGTCGCATAAAAGCGCCCTTCGCTGATTTTGCCGATAAACAGATTGCCCATGCCCGATTCACGGGCGTATGACTGTCTGAACATCATGACGGACATCATTCCCCGCCCGATAACGGGCGTTACGACCAGCACTGCAAATACTGCCAGCCCGTCGGCACTTAGCTGATAAATCAGCGCCGTTCGCAGTAAAATCGCGACAATCAGCGCCAGTGCGCCGTTGGTGCCAATGCGGCTGTCACGCATAATCTCCAGAATGCGTTCCCGGCTGCGCACCGAGAACAGCCCGTCGCAGGTGTCCGCCAGCCCGTCAAGGTGCAGTGCGCCGGTCAGCATAATATGAGCGATAACCGCGGCAACCGCCGCCGGAAATGCGCCAACGTGCTGAACCAGAATCCCCCAGACCAGCGCAGAAAGCAGGCCGACAACCAGCCCGATCAAAGGGAAATACACAATCCCGCGCGGGTAATCCTTCATTTCAACACCGTCACACCAGCGTTCTTGTACCGGTATGCGGGTGAGGAACTGCAACGTTGCGAGAAACAGACGCCAAGTCATCATCGTAATATCCTTTTTTTACGCAGACGTTTTTACCGGCACCGGGATCCCGGAAACCACCAGATATACGTCATCCGCCGCAGCCGCCAGTTGCTGGTTCACCCGCCCGGCGATGTCACGAAAGCGCCGCGACAACAGGTTATCCGGCACAATCCCCATACCGACTTCATTGGTGACGATAATCACTTCCGTTTCACAATGCTGCGCGGCATCCGCGAGTTCAGTGATTTGCGCCAGAATATGTTCTTCGATAGCGGTGAAATCCATCGCTTCCGGCTCAGTTTCACCGGCCATATCAAACAGCAGATTTGTGATCAGCGTTGTGATGCATTCAATCACGATCGTCGGGAATTCAGTCTGCTTCAGGCGGACAACGTCGCCTAAATCACGATGACTTTCGAACGTGTGCCAATGCGCCGGACGCTGCTGCTGGTGGAAGCGGATCCGCTCGGCCATTTCCGTATCCGTCACCGCCGACGTGGCGATATACAACACGTCTCCGCCCCGTTTTTCTGCGATCTGTTCAGCAAAACGGCTTTTGCCGCTGCGCGCACCGCCGGTAATCAGCATCATAATCGGCTCCCTTTGGGTTAAGCGAACAATCACGTTTCGCCCTGATTTTTGAGCAAAAAAAACCGCAGCCGGTGAGAGCTGCGGTTTATGAGCATAACGGTTAGCCGTTCGCTTGTCAGCGATTAACCCCGTTTAGCCGGTCCGGTGGTACGACGTGCCGGAGCCACAGACGTGTGGCGCTTCACGGCGCGACGGATCTGGTTAGCTTTAACACGACGACGATCGCGCTCAACCGGCAGTTTGCTGACGGTTTCTTCGGTCATGTCGACCAGGGTACGCAGATAGTTGATGTCCGGCAGATCCAGCTCTTTATAGCCGCCGCGAGGCAGGCCTTTAGGCAGATTCAGGTCACCGTAACGCACGCGGATCAGACGGCTCACCTGGACGCCAACGGCTTCCCACAGACGGCGAACTTCACGGTTACGCCCTTCTGTCAGGGTCACGTTGTACCACTGGTTCAGGCCTTCGCCGCCCTGGAATTTGATGGAGCGGAAAGCGGCAGGGCCGTCTTCGAGCTGTACGCCACGGCTCAGTTGTTTGATTTTTTCATCATCAACCTGACCGAATACACGTACCGCATACTCACGTTCCACTTCACGGCTCGGGTGCATCAGGCGGTTAGCCAGTTCACCGTCGGTGGTGAATAACAGCAGACCGGAGGTGTTAACGTCCAGACGACCCACGGCAATCCAGCGTGAACCGCGCATTTTCGGCAAACGGTCAAAGACGGTCGGACGCCCTTCCGGATCACTGCGCGTACACAGTTCACCTTCCGGTTTGTAGTACGCCAGCACGCGGCAGACGGTGTCCTGAGACTCCATCACCGACAGGATGTGGCCGTCGAGACGGATTTTTGTCCCGCCGGTGACTTCAACACGATCGCCCAGCGTCGAGATTTTACCGTCAACGCTGACGCGGCCAGCCTGGATCATCGCTTCAACTTCACGACGTGAACCGTGGCCCGCACGCGCGAGAACCTTTTGCAGTTTTTCAGTTTGCCCTTCGGTGCTGTCCAGCGCATTTTTCGGCTTCTGGTACTTCACTTCTTCTTCGTCACCGTTTTCATCAAACAGTGCTTCAGCTTTAGGCTTGGTGCCACGCGGTTTCAGCGGACGCTTTTTATCATCGCGCGCGTTGTCCGGACGTGCCGGTTTGCCCATGCGGGGTTTTTCAATACGGGAATCAGAACGTGAATCGCTGCGACCCGCATCAGCACGTGGTTTATCGGTACGCGGTTTGTCAGAACGTGGCTTATCGGTACGTGGCTTTTCGCCACGCTTTTCAGCCCGCGACGGTTCCGGACGGCTTTTCGCTGCGCCGGAATTTCTGCCGCTTTTAGGCTTGTCACCAGACGAACGTGCCGGTTTGGATTTATCGCTGGTGTGCTTCTGGGAATTATACTTCTCGCTCATTGAGCAGCCTCATTTGTCGCCTTCACAGGCGTCGGGGGGAGCCGGCAGCACAATGTGACCCATTGTCTGCCCGCCAAAATTCGTTTATTGCGCTTTAATACAACGACTTACAAAAAAGTCAGCCCGCCATTATACACATTTATCCGCAATTTGTATCCTGCCAGAGGATTTGCGGGGTGATTATTTTTCAAACAGCAGTTACCGGAACGGCGTCGGATCACCCGCGCCTTCGCGGACGACTTCCGGCGATGGCTCGGTCAGATCGATGACCGTGGTCGGCTGCTGGCCCAGCGAACCGCCGTCAATGACCAGATCGACCAGTTTACCCAGGCGATCTTTGATATCTTCCGGATCAGATTCCGCAAAGTCATTGCCCGGCAGCATCAGCGTGGTGGACATCAGCGGTTCACCCAGCGCGTCGAGCAGTGCAATCGCAATCGGGTTCGACGGCACACGTAAACCGATCGTCTTACGCTTTTCGCTCATCAGACGGCGCGGCACTTCTTTCGTCGCTTTCAGAATGAACGTGTAGTTGCCCGGCGTATTATTTTTGATCAGACGGAAAGCTGAGTTATCCACGTAAGCGTAAGTGGAAAGCTCGGACAAATCGCGGCAGACCAGCGTGAAGTTGTGGTTGCCGTCCAGCTGACGGATACGGCAAATGCGCTCCATCGCGTTCTTTTCTTCCAGGCGGCAGCCCAGCGCGTAGCCCGAATCGGTCGGGTAAACGATCACATTCCCTTTGCGCAGCAATTCAACCGCCTGACTGATCAGACGTGGCTGCGGATTTTCAGGATGAATATAGAAATATTGACTCATTGTTCCTCTCAATTCTTTTCAGGTCAGTCCTCTGTGACGTCAGCGTAAAAAATGACGTCATAAAGCAGGGTTCAGACCCGTTCAATTTCAGGCTTTTTTTCGGTGACCGGCCAGTTTTTCCACACCGGTTCCACACCTGCGGGAAGCCAAAGTTTGCGTCCCAGTTCAATCCACGAGCAGGGCTGATGGAAATCAGAACCTTGCGAAGCCAGCAGTTGATAATCGCGGGCAAAGGCCGCCAGCTGCGCGCGTTCGTTTGGCGCCTGCTGACACTGCGCGACTTCCATCGCATCACCGCCGTGCTCAGAAAAATAGGCCAGCAGGCGTTTCAGCCATTTTGCCGACAGGTCATAACGTCCCGGATGCGCGACGACGGCCTGCCCGCCAGACTGATGAATAGCTTCAATAGATTGTTCTATTGTACACCACTGTGGCGGAACGTAGCCGGTCTTGCCTTTGGCGAGGTACTTTTTGAACACCTGCGCAATGTTATCCGCCGCACCAAATTCGACCAGATACCGGGCAAAGTGCGCGCGTGTGACTGCACCGCCCTGCGCCAGACGCAGCGCCCCTTCCCACGCCCCTTCGATGCGTGCTTTCGCCAGCCGGCGCCCCATTTCCTGCGCGCGCTGCTGGCGGAGTTCAGCCTGACTTTTCAGCAGACTTACCATCGCCGGATGTTCAGGGTCGATGCCTAATCCGACGATATGAATCTCATGGTTTTCCCACAGCGTCGAAATCTCAACGCCGTTCACCAGTTGCAGCGGAAGTTGCTGGCTGGCTATCGCCTGCGCCGCACGCGCCAGCCCTTCGGTGCTGTCGTGATCGGTGATCGCCAGAACGCCAACCCGCATTTCAACGGCGCGGGCCACCAGCGCTTCGGGCGTTAAATAGCCGTCCGATGCGGTCGTGTGGCTGTGGAGATCGTAGATCCTGAATGCAGTGCCGGAATTCTGATCGTCTGCTGAGAGTGAAGCTGTTGTTGGCGAAGTCATCGTCACGTCGGGGATTTAACCTGTTTCTGAATGCAGCACTTATCATAACGCGTTAGCGCTGTGCACGTTAGGGATGATTTCACCCGGTTTTTACGCACGGTTACGGTGCGATAACAATCTGACCGCACTAAAGGTGTGAAATCAGACAAATTGAGGGTTGACTTTGCCTTCGTGAACTAGTTTACTAGTACGCAAGTTCACGGGATGATTCAGTAATGAACGGCGTGACAAACGAATTCAGAAAGCTTAGGTTTTAAGAACGCGCAGTTCTTATAAACACTAACTTTCCCAAACTTAAAAAGAGTGTCTGATGATGAAAACTCACATGATGGCGGTTCTCAGCTGGTGGCGTACTTCCCCTTGTCGGGCGGAGTAATCACGCATAGCTGTCATCAGACGCTGCAAGATTTCCGAAGCCCGCTTAACGCGGGCTTTTTTGTGGCCGTCTGTTTGAAAACGTTCAGAAAATTTCAGGAAGCAAAATGACTATTCAAAAACCACGTTTAGAATTGCTGACCGCACAAGGATGTTACCGCGGCGATCCAACGGCCATCTTTCATCAGCTGTGCGGCGCGCGTCCGGCGACCCTGCTGCTGGAATCCTCAGAAGTCACCAGCAAGGAAAACCTGAAGAGCCTGTTGATTGTCGACAGCGCCCTGCGCATCACCGCGCTGGGTTACCGGGTTTCCATTCAGGCACTGACCCCGAACGGTGCGTCGTTGCTGCCGCTGATTGACAGCGCGCTGCCGTCTGAAATTCGCAATGACGTTCGCCCGAATGGCCGCGAACTGACTTTCCCGGCGATCGACCAGATGCAGGATGAAGATGCCCGTCTGCGTTCCCGCTCTGTTTTCGACGCCCTGCGCAGCATTCTGACCTTGGTAGAATCTCCGGCACACGAGCGCGAAGCGATGTTCCTCGGCGGCCTGTTTGCTTATGACCTGGTTGCCGGTTTTGAAGATTTGCCGCAGTTAGCGTCCGACCAGCGTTGCCCGGATTTCTGCTTCTATCTGGCAGAAACCCTGCTGGTGCTGGATCACCAGAACCGCACCTGCCGTTTGCAGGCCAGCCTGTTTACGCCGTCCTCTGAGGAAAAACAGCGTCTGCACGAACGTCTGGAACAGCTGCAACATCAGCTGCAATTGCCGCCACATACCATCCCGCACCAGAGCGTGCCGGAAATGCAGCTGAGCGTGAACCAGACCGATGAAGTGTTTGGTGCCGTGGTTGAGAAAATGAAAGTGGCAATCCGTGCCGGTGAAATCTTCCAGGTTGTGCCGTCACGCCGTTTCTCCCTGCCATGCCCTGCACCGCTGGCGGCCTACGAAACGCTGAAAAACAACAACCCAAGCCCGTACATGTTCTTCATGCAGGACAACGATTTCACACTGTTCGGCGCATCGCCGGAAAGCGCACTGAAATATGACGCGTCTAACCGTCAGATTGAAATTTATCCGATTGCCGGTACCCGTCCGCGCGGTCGTCGTGCTGACGGTTCACTGGATTTGGATCTCGACAGCCGCATCGAACTGGAAATGCGGACCGACCATAAAGAGCTGGCCGAGCATCTGATGCTGGTGGATTTAGCGCGTAACGATCTGGCGCGTATCTGCGAACCGGGCAGCCGTTATGTCGCTGACCTGACTAAAGTTGACCGTTACTCTTTCGTGATGCATCTGGTTTCCCGCGTTATCGGCACGCTGCGTGCCGATCTGGACGTGCTGCACGCTTATCAGGCCGTCATGAATATGGGCACGCTGACCGGCGCACCAAAAGTCCGCGCCATGCAGCTGATTTCAGCGTCTGAGCAAACCCGTCGTGGCAGTTACGGCGGCGCGGTGGGCTATTTCACCGCACACGGGGATCTGGATACCTGCATCGTGATCCGCTCCGCGTATGTGGAAGACGGCATTGCTACCGTTCAGGCGGGCGGCGGCGTGGTGCTCGATTCCGTACCGCAAGCCGAAGCTGACGAAACCCGTAATAAAGCCCGTGCCGTGCTGCGTGCCATCGCCACTGCCCACAATGCGAAAGAGGTATTTTAAGATGGCCGACATTTTACTCATCGATAACGTGGATTCTTTTACGTACAACCTGGTCGATCAGCTGCGTTCCAGCGGCCATAACGTGGTGATCTACCGTAATCAGATCCCGGCTGACGTGATTATCGAAAAACTCAGCCAGCTGGAAAAACCGGTGCTGGTGCTTTCTCCGGGACCGGGCACGCCGTCAGAAGCGGGCTGTATGCCGGAACTGCTGAAACGTCTGCGCGGTCAGTTACCGATTATCGGTATCTGTCTCGGACATCAGGCGATTGTGGAAACCTACGGCGGTTTCGTCGGTCAGGCAGGTGAAATCCTGCACGGTAAAGCCTCTTCTGTTACGCATGACAACGAAGCGATGTTCGCGGGCATGAATAACCCGCTGCCGGTAGCGCGTTATCACTCGCTGGTCGGCAGTCAGATCCCTGAAGGGCTGACCGTTAACGCCCGCTTCGGCGACATGGTGATGGCGGTGCGTCACGAAGAAGATCGCGTTTGCGGCTTCCAGTTCCATCCGGAATCCATTTTAACTTCACAGGGCGCTCGTCTGCTTGAGCAGACACTGGCCTGGGCTTTGGCGTAAGGAGAACTGTCATGAAAACGCAAACTATCCCCGGCATTCTCGAAAATCTGTATCAGGCTCAGGCGATGACGCAGGAAGAAAGCCAGCAGTTATTTACCGCCATCGTGAACGGTGAGCTGGAACCCGCGCAGTTAGCGGCGGCGCTGATCAGCATGAAAGTGCGCGGCGAGCAGCCCGCTGAAATCGCCGGTGCCGCAAAAGCCTTACTGGCACACGCCGAACCGTTCCCGCGCCCTGATTATCCGTTCGCGGATATCGTCGGCACCGGCGGCGACGGTACCAACAGCATCAATATTTCCACCGCCAGCGCCTTTGTGGCCGCGGCCTGTGGCGCACGCGTGGCGAAACACGGCAACCGCAGCGTGTCCAGCCGTTCAGGTTCATCGGATCTACTGGCCGCTTTCGGCATCCGTCTGGATATGCCTGCGGAAGAATCCCGCGCGGCGCTGGACGATTTGAATGTGTGTTTCCTGTTCGCACCGCAATATCACACCGGTTTCCGCCATGCGATGCCGGTGCGTAAAGCGCTGAAAACCCGCACGCTGTTCAACGTGCTCGGCCCGCTGATTAACCCGGCGCGTCCGCCGCTGGCACTGATTGGCGTGTACAGCCCGGAACTGGTGAAGCCGATAGCAGAAACCCTGCGCGCCCTTGGTTACGAGCGTGCGGCGGTGGTTCACGGTGGCGGAATGGATGAAGTGGCGATTCACTCGGCAACACAGGTTGCTGAACTGAAAGACGGCGAAATCACCACCTATGAAGTGACACCGCAGGACTTCGGGCTGGACAATTATCCGATCGAATCCCTGCTGGGCGGCGAGCCGGAAGAAAACCGTGACATTCTGGCACGCTTATTACAAGGTAAAGGTGATCCGGCCCATGAAGCTGCGGTAGCCGTCAATGTGGCGATGTTACTGCGTCTTTTCGGTCAGGAAGATTTGAAGCAAAACGCTCAACAAGCTTTAGATGTCATGCGCAGCGGTGAACCCTACCAGCGCGTGATTGCATTGGCAGCAAGAGGATAAGTGATGCAGCAGGAAACCGTGCTCCACAAAATTGTTCGCGATAAGGAAGTTTGGGTCGCGGAACGTAAAGAACAACAACCGCTGGCCAGCTTTCAGAACGAAATAACGCAAAGCCAGCGCAGTTTTTACGACGCACTTCAGGGTGCAAGAACGGCTTTTATTCTCGAGTGCAAGCAGGCGTCGCCTTCCAAAGGAAAGATCCGCGAGAACTTTGATCCGGTAGAAATTGCCGGTGTTTACAAAAACTACGCATCGGCCATTTCCGTTCTGACGGACGAAAAATACTTCCAGGGCAGCTTTGATTTTCTGCCGCTGGTGAGCAAAACCGTCACGCAGCCGGTGTTGTGCAAAGACTTTATTATTGACCCGTATCAGATTCATCTGGCGCGCTTTTATCAGGCCGATGCCATTTTGCTGATGCTGTCCGTACTCAGCGATGAACAATACGTGCAACTCGCCGCCGTCGCGCACAGCCTGAATATGGGTGTGCTGACCGAAGCCAGTAATGAAGAAGAGCTGGAACGTGCGGTGAATCTGAAAGCGAAAGTGGTCGGTATCAATAACCGTGATCTGCGCGATTTGTCGATAGACCTCAACCGCACCCGTGAACTGGCGCCCCGCGTGCCGCACGGCGTAACGGTCATCAGCGAATCCGGCATTAATACCTACGGCCAGATCCGCGAACTCAGCCGTTTTGCTAACGGTTTCCTGATTGGCAGCGCGCTGATGTCAGAGCCCGACCTGAATACCGCCGTCAGCCGTGTGCTGCTTGGCGACAACAAAGTGTGCGGCCTGACCCGTGCGCAGGATGCGAAAGCCGCCCATGACGCCGGCGCGATTTACGGCGGGCTGATTTTTGTCGACGCCTCTCCGCGTTTCGTGACACAGCCGCAGGCGAAAGAAGTGCAAAACGGCGCACCGCTGAAATACGTCGGCGTGTTCCGCGATGCGCCACTGGCTGACGTCGCGCAAACCGCTCAGGCGCTGAATCTCACCGCCGTGCAGCTTCATGGCGATGAAGATCAGGCGTATATCGACGCCCTGCGCAGCGAGTTGCCTTCTGCGGTGCAGATCTGGAAAGCGCTGAGCGTGAAAGACACGATGCCGGCACGCAATCTGAATCACGTTGACCGTTACGTTCTCGATAACGGTAAAGGCGGAACAGGGCATCGTTTCGACTGGAGCAAACTGGCCGGGCAAGACCTGAGCAATGTTCTGCTGGCCGGTGGCCTGAGTGCGGATAATTGCGTCGAGGCCGCGCAGCTCGGCTGTGCGGGTCTGGATTTCAATTCAGGCGTCGAGAGCGAACCGGGCATTAAAGATGCGGGTAAAATTACCGCCGTATTCCAGACATTGCGGGCTTATTAATTTCCCGCAGTGACGCAAAAATTGACAGACAGGATGGAATCACATGACTTTACTTAATCCCTACTTCGGCGAATTTGGCGGCCAGTACGTCCCGCAAATTCTGATGCCTGCGCTGGTGCAGCTGGAAGAAGCTTTTGTCAGCGCGCAGCGTGACCCGGCGTTTCAGGCTGAATTCATCGATTTACTGAAAAACTATGCAGGCCGTCCGACGGCGCTGACATTGTGTAAAAACCTGACCGCAGGCACTAAAACCAAGCTGTATCTCAAGCGTGAAGATCTGCTGCACGGCGGCGCGCACAAAACCAACCAGGTGCTGGGTCAGGCGTTGCTGGCAAAGCGCATGGGCAAGACCGAAATCATCGCTGAAACCGGTGCCGGTCAGCACGGTGTGGCGTCCGCTCTGGCCTGTGCCCTGCTCGGCCTGAAATGCCGGATTTATATGGGCGCGAAAGACATTGAACGCCAGTCACCGAACGTGTTTCGTATGCGTCTGATGGGCGCTGAAGTGATCCCGGTTCACAGCGGCTCTTCCACGCTGAAAGATGCCTGTAACGAGGCACTGCGCGACTGGTCTGGCAGCTATGAAACCGCTCACTATATGCTGGGCACCGCGGCAGGTCCGCATCCTTATCCGACCATCGTGCGTGAATTCCAGCGCATGATTGGCGAAGAAACCAAAGCGCAGATGCAGGAACGCGAAGGCTGTCTGCCGGATGCGGTGATCGCCTGCGTCGGCGGTGGATCTAACGCCATCGGTATGTTTGCTGATTTCATCGATGACACCAGCGTGAAGCTGATTGGTGTTGAACCGGGTGGCCTGGGTATAGAAACCGGGCAACACGGCGCACCGCTCAAACATGGTCACGTCGGTATCTATTTCGGGATGAAAGCCCCGATGATGCAAACCTCAGAAGGCCAGATTGAAGAATCTTATTCGATTTCTGCCGGTCTGGATTTCCCGTCTGTCGGGCCGCAGCATGCTTTCCTGAACAGCATCGGCCGCGCGGAATATGTATCTATTACCGATGACGAAGCGCTGGACGCCTTTAAAGAATTGTCCCGCCATGAAGGGATTATTCCGGCACTGGAATCTTCACACGCGCTGGCTTACGCGCTGAAACTTATCAAGGAAACGCCAGAGAAAGAACAAATTCTGGTGGTGAATCTTTCTGGCCGCGGCGACAAAGATATTTTCACCGTACATGACATCCTGACTGCCCGGGGAGAAATTTAATGGAACGTTATCAGCAATTATTTAAGCGTCTGGAAAGCAAAAAAGAAGGTGCCTTTGTTCCCTTCGTGACGCTGGGTGATCCGGGCGTTGAGCTGTCCCTGTCCATCATCGATACGCTGATTGAAGCCGGTGCCGACGCGCTGGAGCTGGGCATTCCGTTCTCTGATCCGCTGGCAGACGGCCCGACGATTCAGAACGCCAACCTGCGCGCGTTTGCCGCCGGGGTGACGCCAACACAATGCTTCAATATGCTGGCGCGCATTCGCGAAAAACATCCGGATATCCCGATCGGCCTGCTGATGTACGCCAACCTGGTGTTCCATAACGGCATCGAAACTTTCTACCAGCGTTGCGCTGACGTGGGCGTGGACTCCGTGCTGGTCGCCGACGTGCCGTTTGAAGAATCGGCCCCGTTCCGCGCGGCGGCGCTGCGTCACGGCATCGCGCCGATCTTCATCTGCCCGCCGAATGCGTCAGACGATCTGCTGCGCGAGATTTCCTCTCATGGCCGCGGCTACACCTATTTGCTGTCACGCGCTGGTGTGACCGGGACGGAAAAACGCGCCCTGACGCCGCTGAATCATCTGGTGGATAAACTGCGTGAATATAACGCAGCGCCGCCTTTGCAAGGCTTCGGAATTTCTGAGCCTTCACAGGTGAAAGAAACGCTGGCCGCCGGTGCGGCGGGGGCTATTTCCGGTTCCGCGACGGTACGCATCATAGAGAATAATCAGCATCAGCCTTCAGAAATGCTGGCTCAGCTTTCCCGTTTCGTCAGTGAAATGAAAGCCGCCACCCGCACGTAATCGCGTGCGCTTCTGCAAACAGAACCTTATTCAATACCTGACTAAGGTTCTGTTTCTTTTAAATTCTTACGTTTTTTTTCTCCATTCGATTTGTATAAACCCCGCCAATAATCCAAACTAAAATCACTCGGCAAATCAATAACAATACGGGTGCTCGAAGTATTGTTTGCCTGAGTCTGAATCGGGTGACTTTTGGTTTTATAACAAAGCATGGAGAGTTATTTATGAAGCTATTCAAGACATTGTCTGCTTTCTGCATGGCCGCAGTGGTCGTCATGGCCGTGGCTGCCTGCGCACCGACAAAAAAATCTGAAGGCACGGGTGGTTACATCGATGACACCGTAGTCACCACGAAAGTCAAATCCGCCCTGCTGGCCGATAAGACCATCAAATCACGGGAAATCAGCGTTGAGACCTTCAAAGGCCGCGTTCAGTTGAGTGGTTTCGTGACGTCAACGGCAGATGCAAACCGTGCGGTAGAAGTCACGCGCGGCGTGGCGGGTGTACGCTCCATCGAGAACGATATGCGACTGAAATAATCAGAGATCTTTCTGATGAAATACGAAGAGGCGCCAAAGCGCCTCTTTTTTTTGCAACGTAACAGGCAATATCAGAAACGATAGCCGACGCCAAACATAAAGACCCATGGATCAATCCGGGTGTTGATGTTTTGCTGCTCGCCGCCTGCTTTGAATTTAACTTCTGTATCGATATCCATCCACCAGACCGACATGTTGATCAGCCAGTTATCATCGAGATTGTAATCCAGGCCCGCCTGCGTGGCCACGCCCCAGGAGTCTTTTACGCTCAGATCAGAAAGCCCGGCATCGCGCCCGGTCTGGTTGAAATTCGTATCGTAGAAGGTGGTGTAGTTGATACCCAAACCGAGGTACGGACGCAGTTTGTCGCGCTTATCCCCAAAGTAGTATTGCGCCATCAATGACGGCGGCAACTGTTTCACTTCAGCAATTGTTCCGGTGCTTTTCAGACCGATTTTATGCTGGAATGGCGTCGCGGCCAGCAGTTCCATCCCGATGTTGTCGGTAAACATATAGCCGAGCGTCAAACCCATCTGCGTGTTGTTATTGATGTTAAAAGAACCCAGCCCCAGGACGTTGTCTGAACCTTCGGTTGGACGAACGGTTGCTGTCCCTACACGAACAATCACATCCCCTGCTTCATGTGCGCTCGCGATTGCCGGAAATGCCGCTGCTGCCACTAATGCCCAATATGCTGCTTTCATTGTCCCTTCCCTTTGTATGGTTTATTTATTGGCCGCGCGAATGATACCTACTCTTTGGTACGGTTTGATCAAAGCGGGATCACATCTTTAAAACAATTTTTCATAAATTGCATCTTTCTCAATCCGATCTAAATCTCTAAAAACAAAGGAATTGATCTGCATCAAAAACGAGGGGATTTTGCTGTTTCATTAAAGCCCAAAAATTTCAGTTGCTAAAAAAAATGCCGCTGCGTAATTTGCCTGAACCCTGTTGGTTTTGGTTTGGTGCCGTAAGGAGTCGGTAGCTTCCCAAGATGAGCGAAATTAATAATCCTTGTATGACCTGTGGCGCGTGCTGCGCCTATTTCCGTGTTTCATTTTATTGGGCTGAATCTGAAGAAGCTGGCGGCGTTGTTCCGCAGGCACTGACAGAACAAGTCACGCCTTTTTTGAGCTGCATGAAAGGCACCAACAGCAAGTCGCCTCGCTGTGTGGCTCTGGAAGGGGAAGTGGGACAATCGGTTTCCTGTTCTGTTTACCTTAACCGCCCGACACCCTGCCGCGAGTTTGATCAGTCGGGGCTGAACGGTGTCGCCAATACGGCCTGCGATCGCGCACGTGCGCGTTACGGCCTGCCGCCGCTGGATGTGGATTTACCGATGATTGATGTCGGGTCTTTCACGCCAGAGCTGGCAGAGGTTCATCAGGCTGACTGACAGGAAGTCAGCGCAAAAGTATCGGCGGGGGCCTATTACAGGTTACAATCCCCGCCTTGTTATTTTTAGCTTGTGCCAAGGAGCGTCCATGTCTATCACGGCCAGTACATTGTACCGTGACAGTTATAATTTTTTGCGTAATCAGCTGAGTAGCGTTTTCGCGCTTTCCCTGCTGGCCGCATTAATTACCGTCATATTGAGCTGGATTTTAAGCCCGTCAGCCGATCAGCTTGATGCTATCGGGCAACTTATGAACAACATGGCGGGCATGAGCGTCGCCGATATGATGGGTTTCATTGAACAACAGGTCACGCCGGAACAACAAAGCGCCATTTTCCGCTACAGCATTGCGGCGCTGTTCTCGACGCTGGCCGGAAATGTGATTCTGGTTGGCGGGATCCTGACGCTGATCCAGCTGGTTTCACAGGGCGTGCGCGCCAGCATAACCCAGGTGGTGACCGCTTCTTTGCCGGTGTTGCCGCGCTTAATCCTTTTGCTGTTCGTCTTCAGCGTGATGTTCCGTCTCGGTCTGGCGCTGCTTTTCGTGCCTGCGTTTCTGATTGCCATTGCCTGGTCAATGTCGCCAATCATCGCCTGTAAAGAGCAGGTCGGGATGTTTAAAGCCATGCGTCTGAGCACCCGTCTGGCCTTCAGCCATGTGCGCCTGGTTGCGCCGGGTGTTTTGATGTGGATTCTGGCGCAGGTGGTTCTGATGCTTTTCGTCGGCGCGTTAAGTGCGTTGAATCCGATGATAAGCGCGGTGATTTTCGGCGCGCTCAGCAATGTCATCACGGCATTTATCCTGATTTATCTGTTCCGTCTTTACATGAAATTACATGTTTAATAGTGACATAACTTTTTCAGGGGCGCTCCGGCGCCCTTTTCTTTTGTCCGGTAAATGATTCCGGTATAGTCATCCCATACATAAAACATGGAATGAAGTATGAAGCAGCTCCTCGATTTTCTTCCCCTGATTGTCTTTTTTGTGGTTTATAAGCTTTACGACATTTTTGTCGCATCAGGCGCGTTGATCGCTGCCACTGCGCTGGCGTTAGTCATCACCTGGGTGATGTATCGCAAAATTGAGAAAATGACGTTAATCACCTTCGCCATGGTGGCTGTTTTTGGCACCCTGACGCTGGTCTTCCATAATGATGAATTCATTAAATGGAAAGTCACCGTCATTTACGTTCTGTTCTCCGGCGCTTTACTGATAAGCCAGCTGGTTCTGAAAAAGCCTCTGATTCAGCGCATGTTGGGCAAAGAGCTGACGCTTCCCGACCACGTCTGGAATAAGCTGAATGTCAGCTGGGCGATTTTCTTCCTGCTTTGCGGTCTGGCAAATATCTACGTGGCTTTCTGGCTGCCACAGAATATCTGGGTTAACTTCAAAGTGTTCGGACTTACCGTTCTGACGCTGGTCTTCACGCTACTCAGCGGCATCTATATTTACCGGCACATGCCGGATGATGAAAAAAAATAAGCATTCTTCTGCACGGGCCTTCTTTTGAAGGCCTTCGTTGTTTTGAATAAAACATTGATCACTGTGAAGCAATCAAACATGAACGAAAAACAGAGTTTACCCAATGGTGAAATGGTATTGCGTACGCTGGCAATGCCTGCTGACACCAATGCAAACGGCGATATCTTTGGCGGATGGCTGATGTCACAGATGGACATGGGCGGCGCGATCCAGGCGAAGGAAATCGCTAAAGGCCGCGTAGTGACCGTTCGTGTGGACGGCATGACGTTCCTCAAGCCGGTCGCGGTGGGTGATGTGGTGTGTTGTTATGCACGCTGTATTCGTACCGGCAACAGCTCGATCACCATCAACGTTGAAGTGTGGGTGAAGAAGGTCTCCTCTGAGCCTATCGGACAGCGCTACAGGGCCACTGAAGCGGTGTTCACGTACGTTGCGGTGGATGAATCTGGAAAATCGCGCCAGTTGCCTGACGGACGCAGCAATTTCAGTGTTGATTCTGGTGGTGTTTCTCAAGATTAAACAGAACGCGGCAGTATGAAAGACAAAGGTCGCCCTGAAGGCGACCTTTTTTATGGAGCAAGGGGCACGATGCCGCTTTATTCGACGGTGGTGCCGCCTTTGATTTTGAACACCAGGTTAACCACTAAGTTGCTGGCGGCCTTCGGTTCGTAACGCCATTTCCCCATCGCCTGTTTCACTTCACGCTCAAACATGTTGCGCGGCTCTGCGGAAAGTACGCGGATATTTTGTACGCGGCCATCACCGTCGACATCAAACTGCACACGGACACGTCCTTCGATACGCAGCGCCAGCGCACGCGCCGGATACATCGGTTCACCACGTTGCAGCGGTCGCGGCCCGGTGTTGCTCTGGGCATTGGTGGACGCAGGTGGCTGGCTCACTGGCTTCGTGACCGGCTGATTGCTGGTGACGGGCGCGGTTTGTACCGTTTGCGTTGGTTTTTCCACCGGACGTTCTACCGGTTTCACTTTTGGCTTCACGACCGGTTTTTTCACCGGCTTAGGTTTAGGCTTCGGCGGTTCCGGGATCACAACCGCTTCCGGCGGCGGCGGAGGCTCTGGCACCACTTCCGGTTCAGGCTCAGGTTCCGGCGGTGCTGGCTCAGGCTGTGGCGGCGGCGGAGGTGGCGCAAAGTCAGCCGGGTTGACCATCGTCACACTCATGACTTTTTGTTCCTGCGTCGGCAACTTGATTGACTCACCGACTGCCATGTACAAAACACCCGCAATAACAGCAATGTGCAAAGTGACAGAAAGAACGGCAGGCAATGTAACCTTGCGGATAAATCTAAACTTTTTTAGCGGCATAATGATTCATTTTCCCCGTGAAGCCGCAAGTTTAAATGTAAATAGCAATCATATTCAACACCGAGATGACAACTATTCTCAAATAACCTTTGCTTTGATCCCACGCAAAGCACTTTCCCCGGGCTTCAGGTTTAGCTATGTTAATTCTGCAAAATGATCTGACTGCCGATGGCGGCCTGAAATTGCTCAATAAAAACCCATTAAAGGTGACTCATGCTTTACGTTATTTATTCTGAAGACGTTTCCGACTCACTGGAAAAACGCACACTTGCGCGCCCGGCGCACATCGAACGTCTGAAAAAATTGCAGGAACAAGGCCGCGTCCTGATTGGCGGCCCGACACCGGCCATCGACAGCGAAGACCCGGGCGCTGCGGGAATGACCGGTTCCCTGTTGGTCGTCGAATTTGAAACGCTTGAAGCCGCCAAAGTGTGGGCTGACGCTGATCCGTATGTCGCCGCAGGTGTTTATAAATCGGTGACGGTGAAACCGTTCAAACGCGTATTCTGATTTCCGACGGGCAGTCTCAGGCTGCCCGCTTTTTGCTTATCTGCACTTCATCCCTGCCGCGGCCCTTGTTTTAAGCAACTTTACTTTTGCTTACAGCAATTGATTGTCTAAATATCCGGTTACCTGAACATTCACTGCATCACTTATTAATCAATACCGCGCGGAGAGCCCGATATGCAATGTCCTGTATGCAAAGAAAGTCAGCTGGTTATGTCAGAACGTCAGGGTATAGAAATCGACTATTGCCCGGATTGCCGTGGCGTCTGGCTCGACCGGGGAGAGCTGGATAAAATCATCGAGAAATCCGCCGTGATCCAGCAGACGGAACGTCCTTCCGCACCACGCTATGAAGAAGCCGCACGCCGCGACGATCACCGTCATCACAGCGGGCATGACAATCGCGACCATTATTCCTCACAAAAACCGTATAAAAAGAAGAGTTTTCTTTCAGAGCTTTTCGACTGAATAACGGAAAGCGCGCGCCGTAGCAGAAACGCTCTGGCGCCATTTCTCCAAAGCCGTCACATTGCTTTCATCCGTTGTGTGTTAGGATGACTACCCCTGCCCACGAGGTAAGCACTATGTCATTCTTCGACGGATTGAAGTTTCTAACCAGTACGACCACGAAGGTCACCTGCCCGGAATGCGGTTACGTTTCTGAACAGATGAGCGCAAAAGTGCGCAAAAACTCCACGCTGGTTTGTAAAAAATGTGGCGCGCTGTTTCAGCCTAAATCCCGCTAATCACGCATTCCATTCATAGTTCACGGCATACAATGACAAACGCTGATGTTGCTGATGATGAATCTGACGAATTCGGTAGATGTGACGATAGCGTCTCGACTGACCTTCCAGCCAGCGGCTTCTCCGGCGCTGAGTCTGGCGTAACATGCGCCAGCGGCCGACTTCATTTTTACTGCGTTTCATTCACCTGTGTCCCGTGATGACCGTTATTAACGGAAGCGTTTCTTAGCCGGAAAATTTCTCATCGTAAAAAACTGCGGGGACATTATAGGCCGATGACGTTGTGATCCAAGTCTTGTTTTTCCCTTATTCAGCGTTATCAGCTAACCTTGATGTCAGGACAGTGAAACTTTTATTAATCGGATACATATTTAAGAGGTAGCTGATTGATTGGTGGGATAAAGTTGGTTAAAAGTCCCCCTCTTTCCCGTACACTCACTTCGACAGCTTGCGAACAGGATTTTTCGCCTTTATGACAACATTTTATACGGTAATCAGCGGACTTCTGGTTTTCGGTTACTGGTTACTGATTGCCGGCGTGACCTTGCGTATTTTGATGAAACGCCGCGCGGTGCCTTCCGCCATGGCGTGGCTGCTGATTATTTACATCATTCCGCTGGTCGGTATTATTGCCTATCTCTCATTCGGTGAACTGCATTTAGGTAAACGCCGCGCCGAGCGCGCAAAAGCCATGTGGCCTTCAACGGCGCGGTGGCTGAACGATCTAAAAGACTGCAAACGTATTTTTGCCACTGAAAACAGCGAAATCGCCGCGTCGCTTTTCCAGCTCTGCGAACGCCGCCAGGGCATTGCGGGCGTCAAAGGCAATCAGTTGCAATTGCTGACCACCAGTGACGACGTGCTCAAAGCCATGATGCGCGATATCGGGCTGGCACGCAGTAATATCGAGATGGTGTTTTACATCTGGCAGCCCGGCGGGCTGGTAGATCAGGTTGCAGAATCGCTGATGGCCGCATCCCGTCGCGGTATCCACTGTCGTCTGATGCTGGATTCCGCAGGCAGCGTGGCGTTCTTCCGCAGCCCTTATCCGGCCATGATGCGCAATGCCGGTATTGAAGTTGTGGAAGCGTTGCAGGTGAACCTTTTCCGCGTGTTCCTGCGCCGTATGGACTTACGTCAGCACCGTAAAGTCGTGCTCATCGACAACTATGTTGCTTATACCGGCAGCATGAATATGGTCGATCCGCGTTTCTTTAAACAAAATGCCGGCGTGGGTCAGTGGGTTGACCTGATGGCGCGTATGGAAGGCCCGGTCGCCACTACAATGGGTATTGTATATTCCTGCGACTGGGAAATTGAGACCGGGAAACGTATTCTGCCGCCGGAACCTGACCTGAATCAGATGCCGTTCGAGCAGGAAAGCGGCCATACCATTCAGGTGATCGCCTCCGGGCCGGGCTTCCCGGAAGATATGATCCACCAGGCATTGCTGACCGCTACCTATTCTGCCCGCGAGCAGCTGGTGATGACCACGCCGTATCTGGTGCCAAGCGATGACCTGCTGCATGCCATCTGTACGGCGGCACAGCGTGGAGTCGATGTCAGTATCATTCTGCCAATGAAAAATGATTCGATGATGGTGGACTGGGCGAGCAAAGCTTTCTTTGGCGAGTTGCTGGAGGCTGGCGTAAAAATCTATCAGTTTGAAGATGGCCTGCTGCATACCAAAAGCATTCTGGTCGACGGTCAGCTCAGTCTGGTCGGCACCGTGAATCTCGATATGCGCAGCCTGTGGCTGAATTTTGAGATAACACTGGTCATTGATGACGCCGGATTCGGTGACGACCTGGGCCGTGTGCAGGAAGATTACATTGCCCGCTCTCATCTGCTGGATGTTGAAGCCTGGCTTAAGCGCCCGTTCTGGCATCGCATCGTCGAACGTTTGTTCTACTTTTTCAGTCCGCTGCTGTAAAAGCCGCGTCGGGCGTGATGTAATACACGCAGTACCGGCTTGCATAAGCCTGAACACATTCATCTGTAAACGAGAATTAATATGGACCTGAATAATCGCCTGACCGAAGACGAAACGCTTGAACAAGCCTATGACATCTTTCTGGAGCTGGCCGGAGACAACCTGGATCCTGCAGATATCCTGATCTTCAATCTGCAATTTGAAGAACGCGGCGGCGCTGAATTATATGATCCGGCGGAAGACTGGGTTGAGCATGTTGATTTCGACTTAAACCCGGATTTCTTCGCTGAAGTCGTCATCGGTCTGGCCGATGCGGAAGACCAGCCGATTAATGATATTTTCGCACGTGTATTATTGTGCCGCGAGAAAGATCACAAGCTGTGTCACATCCTCTGGAAAGAATAATCTCACCCGTCACCCTTTAAGCTGTCCCTGCGCTGGCTGCCTTCATTCACCCCGGTCACATAATTATGTATGCTGCCGGGGATTTATTCAGTTGCCGCCTTGATACAGCTCGAATGATTTAGGGTTAGTTGAATGTTGAAAAAGAAAAACCTGCCAATGGCAGGTTTTTTTATGCGTCAGTTTTGGTGCCTTGTCATCAGAGCGGATCAACTTTCAGGCAGGAAACCGCATGGCGGAAACTGCCTTCCAGCAACGGGCGGGTTATCGCACATTCCGGCCCGGCAATCGGGCAGCGCGTACGGAACACGCAACCTGATGGCGGGTTGATCGGCGAAGGTAACTCCCCTTCAAGCAGCTGAATGGTTTTGTTGCGCTCTTTGTCCGGGTCCGGAACCGGCACCGCAGACATCAGCGCGCGAGTATACGGATGCTGAGGATTGTTATACACCTCGTCATACGTACCCAGCTCAACCGCGTGGCCCAGATACATCACCAGAACACGGTCAGAAATGTGTTTAACCACCGCCAGATCGTGCGCGATGAAAATCAGTGACAGGCCCATTTCACGCTGCAATTGCTGCAACAGGTTGACGACCTGTGCCTGAATGGAAACGTCCAGCGCTGAAACCGGTTCGTCACAGATAATCAGTTTTGGCTCAAGGATCAGCGCGCGGGCAATACCGATACGCTGGCACTGGCCGCCCGAAAATTCGTGAGGGTAACGGTTGATCAGGTTAGGCAACAGCCCGACCTTCAGCATCATCGCCTTCACTTTTTCTTTCACCTCGGAACGAGGCATTTTCGGGTTATAGGTTTTCAGCGGCTCAGCGATGATTTCGCCGATAGTCATACGCGGATTCAGGGACGCCAGCGGATCCTGGAAAATCATCTGGATATCGCTGCGCGTGTGACGCCATTCGCTGTCAGACATGTTCAGCAGATCTTTGCCCAACCAGGCCACCCGCCCGTCTGTGGCTTTCACCAGGCCAATCAGTGCGCGGGCAAACGTCGATTTGCCGCAACCCGATTCGCCTACCACGCCCAGCGTTTCGCCTTCGTAAAGACGCAGCGTCACGCCGTCTACTGCTTTCAGCGTTTTGGACGGTTGCCAGAACCATTGTTTGCCGTCTTTGATGTCGAAATGGACTTTAAGATCCGCCACTTCGAGCAGAACTTTTTTCTCGGGCGCGAACGAATTCATAGCCGCACTGTTCATTACTGTGTTGTCTGTCATACCAGTTCCTCCAGCGGCTTGTAGCAGGCACGTAAGCGACCATCACCGAAACGCTCAAGCGGCGGTGCAGAGGCACAAATATCCATGGCATGCGGGCAACGTGGCTGGAACGGGCAGCCTTTTGGCAGACGCAGCAGGTTTGGCGGATTTCCCGGAATGGTCAGCATCGCACCCCCCTCGGCATCCAGACGCGGAACTGCATTGAGCAGGCCGATGGAATACGGATGGCAAGGCTCGTAGAAGACATCGCGTGCACGGCCATATTCCATGGTACGACCGGCGTACATCACCAGCACTTTGTCGCAAATACCGGCGACCACACCCAGATCATGGGTAATCATGATAATGGCAGTATTAAACTCAGCTTTCAGCTCATTGAGTAACGTCATGATCTGCGCCTGAACGGTCACGTCCAGCGCCGTTGTTGGCTCATCGGCAATCAGCAATTTCGGACGACACAGCAAGGCCATTGCAATCATCACGCGCTGGCGCATGCCACCGGAGAATTCATGCGGGTACATTTTCATGCGCTTGCGGGCTTCCGGCATTTTTACAGCGTCCAGCATGCGCACGGACTCTTCAAACGCTTCACGCTTGCTAAGTTTTTTATGCAGGATCAGGACTTCCATCAGCTGTTCCCCAACGCGCATGTACGGGTTGAGGGACGTCATCGGATCCTGGAAAATCATCGAAATCTGTTCTGCACGCAGCTTGTTCAACTGGTTTTGTGGCAGGTTCAGGATTTCGCGACCGTTGAATTTCGCCGTCCCGCCGATGCGGCCGTTACTGGCAAGCAACCCCATCAGGGCGAAGGCAGTCTGGGATTTACCGGAACCAGATTCCCCGACAATACCGAGTGTTTCACCGGCACGCAGATCGAAGTTAAGGTCGTTAACGGCGGTAACATCACCGTCCGGTGTCGCGAAGGTCACGCGCAGGTCTTTGACATCTAAAAGAATCGGCGACGCTGTGCCCTCAGTTGCGGCAGGTGCTGCAAATGTGGAATGTTCAATTGTGCTCATGGTCGCACTCCTTAACGATCTTTCGGGTCGAGGGCATCACGCAGGCCATCGCCGATAAAATTGAAACAGAACAGAGTGACAACCAGGAAACCTGCCGGGAACAGCAGCAACCAAGGTGAAACTTCCATCGAGTTGGCGCCGTCGCTCAGCAACGCGCCCCAGCTGCTCAGTGGCTCCTGCGTACCCAAACCTAAGAAGCTCAGGAAGGATTCGAACAGGATCATGCTTGGAACCAGCAGTGACGCATACACCACCACGACACCCAGCACGTTAGGGACGATGTGACGCAAAACGATATTGCGCGTGTTCACACCACTCACCAGCGCAGCTTCGATGAATTCTTTGCGTTTCAGGCTGAGGGTCTGACCGCGAACAATACGCGCCATGTCCAGCCAGGACACCATCCCGATTGCCACGAAGATCAACAGGATATTCTGCCCGAAGAACGTTACCAGCAGGATAACGAAGAACATGAACGGGAAGGAGTTAAGGATTTCCAGCAGGCGCATCATGGCGGAGTCGATTTTACCGCCCAGATAGCCGGACAAAGATCCGTACAGCGTACCGAGGATCACCGCCACCAGGGCCGCAGCCACACCGACCATCAGGGAAATGCGCCCGCCGATAGCCACACGCACCAGCAAATCACGGCCAGAAGAATCGGTGCCGAAATAGTGATGAGAGGCGAAATCAGGCGCGCCAGACATCATGTTCCAGTCAGTATCGTCGTAGGCAAACTGTGACAACATCGGCGCAAACGTAACGAAAAGTGCGATAAAGGCCAACACAATCAGGCTGGTGACCGCAGCGCGGTTATGCATAAACCGGCGTCGCGCGTCCTGCCACAAACTGCGGCCTTCAACTTCCAGCTTTTCGCTGAAGTTTTCGACGACGTCGCTATTTTTTTTACTTAAGATCATTGACGTACTCCGGCATTAATAACGGATTTTCGGGTCGATGACGGCGTACAGCACGTCGACGATTGCATTGAACAGAATGGTCAATGCGCCCACCAAAATGGTCAGGCTGAGAACCAGCGAGTAGTCACGGTTTAATGCTCCGTTAACAAACAGCTGGCCGATGCCCGGCAATCCGAAAATGCTCTCGATAACCATAGAACCGGTGATGATCCCAACAAAAGCTGGCCCCATATAGGACAGTACCGGCAGCAGCGCGGGCTTCAGTGCGTGACGCAGAATAATGCGACGCAGCGGTAAACCTTTGGCGCGAGCCGTACGGATGAAGTTGGAGTGCAGAATTTCAATCATAGAACCGCGGGTGATACGCGCGATACTGGCAATATACGCCAGTGAGAGTGCGACCATCGGCAGGATCATGTATTTCGTTCCGCCGCCATTCCAGCCCCCGCCCGGCAGCCATTTCAGGGTGATCGCAAATATCAGCACCAGTAACGGCGCAACCACGAAACTGGGAATAACTACCCCGGTCATCGCCACGCCCATCACGGTATAATCCCATTTCGTGTTTTGATTCAGCGCAGCAACAACACCCGCCGACACACCAAAGAAAATCGCCATGATAAATGCCGCCAGCCCGAGTTTCGCTGAAACCGGGAACGAGGCCGCAACCAGATCATTAACGGTGTAATCCTTGTATTTGAACGACGGGCCGAAATCACCTTTCGCCAGCTGTTCTAAGTAGTGGAAATACTGCTTATACATCGGGTCATTGAGGTGGTATTTCGCCTCAATGTTCGCCATCACTTCTGGCGGAAGATTACGCTCACCCGTAAAAGGGCTGCCCGGTGCGAGACGCATCATAAAAAACGAAATGGTGATCAGAATGAATAGCGTCGGAATCGCTTCCAGACAGCGGCGTAAAATAAACTTTAACATTGCCCGTACCTGTTTCTAAGCCTGTCACTACAGCTTGATAGTTTATGGCTTGATCACGACGGCCATCGGGTGATTACCGTCATGGTGGCTCTTTGCTTCAGCACGAAAATTTCGCGCTAAAAACTTTACCTTCATCAAAATACAACGAGCAGGGCAGCTCGGGGATGCCCTGCTCTGCACTATTTAATTAGTGTTTGATGATGTACAGATCTTTCACGTAGACGTTGTCTTGTGGATCTTTACCGGTGTAACCACCGACGTAAGGTTTCACCAGACGGGCGTTCACGTAGTAATAAACAGGCACGATAGCAGAGTCTTTATCGAGCTGAGCTTCCGCTTTCTGATACAGCGCAGCGCGTTCTTCGTCAGTTTTCACATTCAGAGTATCAGCGATGTCTTTATCAAACGCCGGGCTCTTATAGTGCGCAGTGTTGTTGCTGCTGTCAGACAACATGGTGTTCAGGAAGGAAGAAGGTTCGTTGTAATCAGAGCACCAGCCTGCACGTGCAACGTCGAAGTTGCCCTGATGGCGGCTGTCGAGGAAGGTTTTCCATTCCTGGTTGACCAGTTTAACGTCAACGCCCAGGTTTTTCTTCCAGATAGCGGCAGCAGCGATAGCCAGTTTTTTGTGCAGATCAGAGGTGTTGTACAGCAGATCAAACGTCAGAGGCTTAGCGGAAGTGTAACCTGCTTCGGCCAGCAGTTTTTTCGCCTGCTCGTTACGTTGTTCCTGCGTTTCTTTGAACCAGGCCGGAGGCGTCAGTTTTGCGCCATCGGTGTAAGGCGGTGTGTAGCCGTACGCTGGCAGATCGCCCTGCGCTTTCACTTTGTTCACGATGATGTCGCGATCCAGACCCAGTTTCAGAGCTTCACGAACGCGGGAATCGGTGAATGGCGCTTTCTGGTTGTTGATTTCGTAGTAGTAAGTACACAGATACGGGTCAACATGAACCTCAGCCGGGATTTCTTTTTTCAGTTTCTGGAACAGTTCGATCGGCATGTTGTTGTAAGTCATGTCGATTTCGCCGCTGCGGTAGCGGTTTACGTCTGTCACTTCAGAAGAGATTGGCAGGTAAGTCACCTGGTTGATCACAGTTTTCGCGTTGTCCCAGTAAGTCGGGCTACGTTCCAGAACGATACGTTCGTTGACGGTCCAGGCTTTCAGGGTGTACGCGCCGTTGCTCACATAATTTTCAGGCTGAGTCCATTTGTCGCCAAATTTCTCAACCACTTTTTTGTTTACCGGCTTCATCGCGGTGTGAGACAGCATTTTTACGAAATACGGAACAGGTTCGGTCAGTGTCACTTGCAGGGTATGGTCATCAATCGCCTTCACACCCAAGGTATCAGGGCTTTTTTTGCCGCTGATGATGTCATCGATGTTTTCGATGTGACCGTATTGCAGATAGCTCTCATATGGAGAAGCGGTTTTCGGGTCAGCCAGGCGCTGCCAGCTGTAAACGAAATCTTCTGCAGTGACAGGATCGCCATTTGACCATTTAGCTTCCGGACGCAGGTGGAAGGTCCAGACTTTAAAATCTTTGTTATCCCAGCTGGTTGCTACGCCGGGGATTACGCTGCCGTCTTTGCTGTCGGTATTAACCAGGCCTTCAAGCAGGTCACGGATTACGTTTGATTCCGGCACGCCTTCAACTTTATGCGGGTCAAGTGACTGAACTTCAGAACCGTTATTACGCACCAGTTCTTGTTTAGCCGCCAGAGTTACGCCGGCAGGCACATTGGCCGCAACTGCGTTATTGATAGAAATTGTTCCCACCGCAGCCATGATGCATGCAGCCAGCAGATTTTTTTTTGTGATGTTGGTCATTTTTATTTAACTCCAATTTTTATTATGAACTTGCACGCCCGGGTGCAAGATAAACCCTTGCTGGGTCAATGGGTTTCAAAAGCAGGAACGAATTGCTCGAGAAAGGCCCCCCATGTAGTACCACCCGCAGATGGCTGTCCCCTATTACTGCATGTTGCTACATCTCAGGTTTGATGAAACGTCAGGCTGTATTCGCCGTGCGGTTTCCGGGATCGTTAAGGATGATCCCACTCCATTTGATAACCCCGTACGTAACTTCACAATGTTCAGTCGCACACCAGGCAATCACATTCTGTTATTTCTGTACTTCACCCGATTATTTTCTTTTAACCCGGATTAAGGCGATAGAAAATCCGTCGCAGTTAAGCGCTGTCATTCATTTTAATCAGAAGAAGTACTGAAGATTTGTTTTGTTGAATCGGGAGAGTCAACGCAAGGTTGTTAATTGTCGTCATCTCAATGCCTGACTTTCTTTTCACGGAAAGCGAGCGAGGATAATTTTGTGATACGCATGATGACACGACACTCTCCAAAACAAATGAAATTGCTTCAATCTCTCTACGCCTGGCAAGATTCATTCTCACTCAGAGCATGACTCTAAACAAAATTCCATTTTTGAAGACGATTTGAAAATTATCAGAAGCCTGATACGGGCGCCAATAAATTTTGCAAATTTGTTACGTAATTCTCTTTTATGCGTTAAGTGTGCCAGAAGGACACCCGCGACCTCACATCAGAAATAGCACTTAACCCATTGTTATATATCGAGTTAATACGGTATTTCTCACACCTTTTTGTAAAGACGGTTGTTCAGGAATTGCTCTGACACAATCAGTTAACAATCGGATGATTTCAAGGATAAAGCGCTGTTAACTGCTGTGTTAACACTAATAACATCTCGGTACGGCCTGCACAAGCCTTACAGAATGATGTGGGTAAATTAACGGCAATACGGGCAATAAATAACGGTATTTAGCGAAGAATTAGCTAAGTTTATTAGAATAAATGGAGACTTGGATTAAAAAGGAAGGTGAAATGTAGATTTACGCCACATTAGGGTGCAAATGCTCTCAATTAAGTCATTAGCTGCACTATAATAATGCACAGGATTATAAGAAGGAGTAATAATTCTCACGGATAAGGTTAATGTATCCGCGAGAATTTGCAGGCTAAGAATCAGAGCAAACCGGGGAAAATAGCTTTAATACCGGTGACGATAAACTCAATACCGAGTGACATCAGTAAAAGACCCATGATACGGGTAATGACGTTTATGCCGGTTTGCCCTAACAGGCGGACTAATAAAGGTGCCGCACGGAACAGCAGCCAGCAACAGAATGCAAAGAAGATGATTGCAACGGTCAACCCCAGCAGATTCTGCCAGCCGTTGTACCGTGAACTCCAGACAATCGTCGAGCTTATCGCACCCGGTCCGGCCATCAGCGGCAAGGCCAGCGGAACCACGCCGACATTTTCACGGATTGCCGTTTCTGATTTCTCCTGCTTGTTCTGCTTATCTTCACCCAGCTTTCCGCTGATCATCGACATCGCTATCGTCACCACCAGGATCCCGCCGGCAATACGGAACGAATCAATGGAAATCCCGAACAGGTGCAAAATCGCGTCGCCAAGGAAAAGCGCCGTCGACAATATAATGGCCACTGACAGGTTGGCTGTCATGTTGGTCTTATTACGTCCCGCCGCTGCCTGATAGCTGGTCATGCTGATAAAAACCGGCAAAATCCCTACCGGGTTGACCAGTGCAAACAGGCCGACGAAAAATTTGATATACCCTGAAAAATCTAATAAAGATTGGCTCACGCAGAACTCCGCACAAATATGCCAGCAGAAGAAGGTTTTGATGGGCGCTAATGTACTGGAATCCCCGTAAAGGCGCCACGCCGTTTCATAGTTTTTATCACCAGATTTAGAAATAAAGGCAGTGAATAAGGCTTTTGTTAAAAATGAGTTTTTTTATTGATAACTTTAGCTACTAAACTGTATTATCCATGGGTAAATTTGATAATCATTCTCAACAACACACTGCTGAATGGTGTCAGCATCGGTATTCAGTGATCCAGATCAAATTCACCTTGCCTACAAATAGGTAAGCTCAGTACATAGTCACTCAGCGTTACTTGAAGACAAAACGTTCAGTGATAGAGGCGATTTAAAAGATATCGACTTTACCCGGTGCTTCACAACTGAAAGCTCTTTGAGCAAATAAAGAGACAAAGACAACACATTGAGATCTTTAGCATTAATTAGTTTCTCACGGTGACTGATAGCAGGTCTATACTAGTCTTTGGCAGATTATTTACTAAAAGAGTTTAACTTTATCAGGAGAGCATTATGGCTGTAACAAATGTCGCTGAACTAAACGCACTCGTAGCACGAGTCAAGAAGGCACAGCGCGAATATGCCAACTTCAGTCAAGAACAAGTAGATAAGATTTTCGCTGCCGCCGCCCTGGCTGCTGCCGATTCTCGAATTCTCCTTGCCAAACTGGCTGTTGAAGAATCCGGAATGGGTATCGTCGAAGACAAAGTGATCAAAAACCACTTCGCCTCTGAATATATCTACAATGCTTACAAAGATGAAAAGACCTGTGGCATTCTGGGTCAGGATGATACTTTCGGTACCATCACTATCGCTGAGCCAATCGGCCTGATCTGCGGTATCGTTCCAACCACCAACCCAACTTCTACTGCGATTTTCAAAGCGCTTATTAGCCTGAAAACCCGTAACGGCATCATCTTCTCCCCGCACCCACGTGCAAAAAATGCGACCAACAAAGCTGCTGATATCGTGCTGCAAGCCGCTATCGCTGCAGGTGCACCAAAAGACATCATTGGCTGGATTGATGAACCAAGTGTAGAACTGTCTAACCAATTAATGCATCACCCTGACCTGAACCTGATTCTGGCAACCGGTGGTCCTGGCATGGTTAAAGCAGCATACAGCTCTGGTAAACCAGCGATCGGTGTAGGTGCAGGTAACACCCCAGTTGTTGTTGACGAAACTGCCGACATCAAACGTGTTGTCGCTTCTGTTCTGATGTCTAAAACCTTCGATAACGGCGTAATCTGTGCTTCTGAACAGTCCATTATCGTCGTTGATTCTGCTTATAATGCAGTTCGTGAACGTTTTGCTTCCCACGGCGGCTACATGCTGCAGGGCAAAGAGCTGAAAGCGGTTTCTGATATCATCCTTAAAAACGGTGGCCTGAACGCTGCTATCGTAGGTCAGCCAGCAGTGAAAATTGCTGAAATGGCCGGCATCAAAGTTCCTGCTAACACCAAAGTGTTAATCGGCGAAGTCAGCGTTGTTGACGAATCTGAACCGTTTGCACACGAAAAACTGTCCCCTACCCTGGCAATGTACCGTGCTAAAGATTTCGAAGATGCGGTAAACAAAGCTGAGAAACTGGTAGAAATGGGCGGTATCGGCCACACATCTTGTCTGTACACAGACCAGGACAACCAACCAGAACGTGTGAATTATTTTGGCAACAAAATGAAAACCGCACGTATCCTGATCAACACCCCGGCTTCACAGGGTGGTATCGGTGACCTGTATAACTTCAAACTTGCTCCGTCTCTGACGCTGGGTTGCGGTTCATGGGGTGGTAACTCCATCTCTGAAAACGTCGGTCCTAAACACTTGATCAACAAGAAAACTGTAGCGAAGCGAGCAGAAAACATGTTGTGGCATAAACTTCCGAAATCAATCTACTTCCGCCGTGGCTCACTGCCAATCGCGCTGGAAGAAGTGGCAACGGATGGAGCGAAACGCGCTTTCATCGTGACTGACCGTTACCTGTTCAACAACGGCTATGCTGACCAGATCACCAGCGTTCTGAAAGGTCACGGCATTGAAACTGAAGTGTTCTTCGAGGTTGAAGCGGATCCAACTCTGAGCATCGTTCGTAAAGGTGCTGAGCAAATGAATTCCTTCAAACCAGACGTTATCATCGCTCTGGGTGGCGGTTCCCCAATGGACGCCGCGAAGATCATGTGGGTTCTGTACGAACACCCGGACACTCAGTTTGAAGATTTGGCGCTGCGCTTTATGGATATCCGTAAACGTATCTACAAATTCCCGAAAATGGGCGTGAAAGCGAAAATGATTGCGGTCACCACCACTTCCGGTACAGGTTCTGAAGTGACTCCGTTCGCTGTTGTCACCGACGATGCAACCGGTCAGAAATATCCACTGGCTGACTATGCGCTGACACCTGATATGGCTATCGTTGACGCAAACCTCGTCATGAACATGCCTAAATCACTGTGCGCCTTCGGTGGTCTGGATGCGGTGACTCACGCACTTGAAGCTTACGTTTCTGTACTGGCTAACGAATATTCTGACGGTCAGGCTCTGCAGGCCCTGAAATTGCTGAAAGAAAACCTGCCGGCCAGCTACAAAGACGGTGCTAAAAACCCGGTTGCTCGTGAACGTGTTCACAATGCGGCAACTATCGCGGGTATCGCGTTTGCCAACGCCTTCCTGGGGGTTTGCCACTCAATGGCCCACAAACTGGGTTCTGAGTTCCATATCCCACACGGCCTTGCTAACGCCATGTTGATTTCTAACGTGATTCGCTACAACGCCAACGATAACCCAACTAAACAGACTGCTTTCAGTCAGTATGACCGCCCGCAAGCGCGTCGTCGTTACGCAGAAGTCGCTGACCATCTGGGTCTGGGTGCTCCTGGTGACCGTACTGCACAGAAAATTGCAAAACTGCTGAACTGGTTGGATGAAATCAAAGCGGAACTCGGCATCCCAACGTCTATCCGTGAAGCTGGCGTTCAGGAAGCAGACTTCCTGGCTAAAGTAGATAAACTGTCTGAAGATGCGTTCGATGATCAGTGTACCGGTGCTAACCCACGTTACCCTCTGATTGCAGAACTGAAACAGATTCTGATGGATACCTACTACGGTCGCGAATTCAGCGAAGAAGTTGCTGAAGAAGTGGTTGTTGCAGCGCCTAAAGCTGAGAAGAAAACCAGCAAAAAATAATCTGCTGAGATTCTGATAGCAAAAAAACCCGCCGGAAGG
>NZ_JAFMOZ010000108.1:0-53018 GCF_019049615.1 Rahnella sp. BCC 1045
GACTTATTTTCATTGATTCCGTAATGAATATTTTCAAATCTTTTCAGAAATGGAGAAAAAATATATTTGGCTAGTTTTCTCATTTTTGAGCCTTTTATGATTTAGATGTGTACTAATTTTAAAGTCATCTAATAAGCTACCACAATAGAAAGAAGTAAGATTGGTCTTTTTAAGACAAGTCCGAGGTATGTCAATCAATACTGATTTACCTAAATTTATGACTGAAACCAGTCATCTGCGCTTTCCCACGTATTCTGCAACATCACGTCGATCACTTCTTTATCCCGCGCCGTACCTCCCATCACAGACAGTCCATCGCTATGAGCCCGCCGAACGCTGAACGTAGCGCCCGGGTAATTTCTTTCCAGCCTTTGCTCAAACTCAACTTTGAAAGCCTCGACCGCGCCGGCGGGCAGCTGCTTGGTTTTATCGATCAGCAATTCAACGTGCATAAAACCCCCTTACTCAATACCCAGCCATTCGTTAGCATCATCAAACATCTCTTCCACTATCCCGGCCAGAATCGCTTTCTGTGCTTTGCTGGCATCCGTGTTGATGCTGCTTAACGTCACCATTGGCTTAACCTTCACGTGAGCATCAGGAAAGGTGCCATGCACCCGCTTGGTCAGTTCAGCCAGAATCAGCGCATTGGCGTTCGGCACACCTACCATATTTCTTTTGTCGTAAATCAGCTCAACAAACATAAATCACCTCATTTAATTATACTGGCTGTATGTACAGTATAATTAAATTTTCAACTGATCAACCGATGACTTCAGTTTAAGCGTTTCAAATTTATCATGGAGTGACTGAGGGTATATTTCGCGATAAACCTTCCACAGAATATCTAATGACTTATGTCCAGTAACCTGTGCTACCTCCTCCAGGCTAAACCCAGCCTCAAACAATCGGCTTGCACCTTCTCGGCGGAGGTCATGGTAATGAAGGTCTTCTACACCCAGTTCTTTAGTGACCTGCCGAAACGTTTGAGTCAGAGAACGCTCCTTATATGGAAACACGCAGTCGCTGTTCTCAGGCTGTCTTTGCAGTATTTCCCATGCTTGGCCGAGGAGTGGAACAACCATGTGATTACCTTCTTTTTTCCGTGGGTCTTTCCTGTCACGAACCAGAACAGCTCTATTCTTCTTATCGACATCAGACCATTGAATGCGTGTAACTTCGCCTATTCTCATACAAGAAAGTACGGAGAACATTAAAATGTCGGCAAAGGGTGCGCCTGAGTAGGATGTCAGCGTTTTTTCTTTCAATCGCTCAATGATCATATCCAGCTCAATACCGGTAGGTCGGCGGCTTCGAGTTTTACCTGCACCGATGATCCCCATCTGGCGCATGGTTTCTCTTGCGGTAACAAAAGCATCATAATCGACGGAAATATTGAAAAGTGGCTTTGCGGAACTAAGTGCCTTACCAATGTAATTGATATCATGCGCCGCAGTAGAAGGCTGTACGCTTGTACGCCTCATAACAGCATGATCAATATAAGAAGCTGTGGTTAGCTCGTTTAAGGGGATGGACGAAATATAAGACCTTAGAACCAAGTTGAGTGTTTCTCTTTTTGACCGTCCAAACTTTACATGGGGATGATCCATATACTTTTGAATCAATTCACCTAATGTCAGTATTTTTTCTGAAGGTTTGGTCGATAGGGGTAATCCGTTCTGCTCGATATCAGCAACACGATTGACTCCCCATGCTTTAGCTAAACTCTGCTTGGTGAAAGTCTTCCTCTCACGATGAAGGTAAGCTCCATCTTCTTTAACGCCGACAGTGCAGCGGTAACGCAATTCACCTGAAGCGGTGAGTCTTTTCTCAATACTATAATAGGCCATATCAAACTGCCTCAGGGGGTGCTGTAGGGGGTGCCGAGGAGAATAAAATAGCCTAAAACGTTTGTATAATCGACAATAATATACAGTATGAATATACAGTTGAAGCTATATAGCATTGATTTTAAAGAGTAAAAAATTATACTGTCCGACGGGGCCCCCGCCATTTTGGCGGGGCTTTTTTTATGCTTAATATCTCTGCTAAACGCGGTGTTTTTCGGAAGAGCCTGCTGCGGTTTCAATCAGCGTCACCAGATGTTCGATGGCGTCTTTTGTGGGATCCTGTTTATCGCTGTTCGCCGTGTTACGGCGTAAAGACTCAACAACTTCCGTTTTTACATCGGGAAGATTTACCGAAATTGAAGCGATGCTGAATGCTATTGCAGCCTCCAGTGCCTGAGCGGTGCGCAGGAGAACATCCGGGTTTTCGTGTGAGTCGGACACTTTATAACCTTGTGGTTTGAATGGTTGTAGGAGACTAGCATTTCCATTACATTTGGAAAGGGTATCAGATCGAAAATTGGACAAATGTTGTCATTTAATCTGAAAATTGTCAGCCCCAGGTGAGGTAAGCCACGCCAAACATGCCGGCTTTAACCACCAGACACATCACAAAGAGGCCTAAAACAATCACTGCACGATCAAAAAGGAATCGGATTCGCCGGCGCATACTTATCTCCGCGACAGGTTCGCGTTCTGATGAATAACTTTGGCCGAATTTATACACGAAACACTATGAATCAATCCAACGATAAAGTATGAAAACAGGAAGCTTTACAAAGGCCTGGCGCACAGAGGCCGTCAGCCCTGATCTTAAGGCCGCAAAAGGTGAATAAATTCGGAAGATTTATGTCAGTCAGAAGTGTGCTGGCTACTTTTCGTAGAAGTTTTTAATTTTGATTGCGACATCGATATTGGCCCAGTGCAATTCGTTTTCCTGATGCAGACTGCTGCTGCCATCTTCCCAGGAAACGTAATATGAGACGATTTCCTTATCAGATTCAAACGTATTCATCACGGTGCCTTTGATATCGCCGGATCTGTGTTGAACGATACTGCCTTTAGGGAATTTCATACATCCTCCCAGAACGTTAACCACGATCTCTGTCAGAACAAACAGATAGCCATTCCGAAAGGTTAGACCTTTTTAATCCCGGATGTACAGCGCGAGGGGGCAGAAAGCCGGAGATAAATGCGGAGAAGGTTTCCGCCAGACAGTGTGCCTGGCGGAGAAAACAGGTTTAAGGTTTGCGGGCGATAAGCAACGCGCGGCGCGGTGCCGGATAACCTTCAATAGTTTTCGTCGGATCGTTCGGGTCTAGGAATTCGGCCAGTGATTCGCTGGTCATCCAGTCGGTACGGCGCTGTTCCTCAACTGTAGTGACGCTGACATCCGCGATACGCACATCTAAAAATCCGCATTTAATCAGCCAGTCTTTCAGCGCTTCGGCAGACGGAATGAAATAGATATTTCCCATCTGCGCGTAACGGTCGCCTGGCACCAGAATCTGCTGACTGTCACCTTCGACAACCAGCGTTTCCAGCACCAGTTCACCGCCACTGACCAGCTGGTTTTTCAGCTGATAAAGATGATCCAGCGGTGAACGTCGGTGATAAAGCACGCCCATCGAGAAAACAGTGTCAAACGCGTTCAGCTCAGGCAACTGCTCAATGCCCAGCGGCAGTAAATGTGCACGCTGATCGCCGCCCAGCAATTTACGTACGGCTTCAAACTGGCAGAGGAAAAGCTGCATCGGATCGATACCGACGGCCAGATGCGCGCCCGCGCCAATCATGCGCCACATGTGATAGCCGCTGCCGCAGCCGACGTCTAAAATTGTACGGCCTGCCAGAGAAGAGATGTGCGGAAGTACGCGATCCCATTTCCAGTCTGAACGCCATTCGGTATTGATTTCAACGTCATACAGCGAAAAAGGCCCTTTGCGCCATGGCATCATATTACGCAGCAGATTTTCAATTCCTTCGCGCTGACCGGCGGGCAGCGGGATTTCCATATTGGCGGAAACGCTGTGCAGCAAATCCAGACGTTCAGGCTGTAACAGCGGCAGGCGGTCAACCGAGTTAAACCACAGCTTGAACTTACCGTGCAGCGACTCTTTCTGCCAGGCGGTCAGTTGCGAAGGCAGCGTATTGAGCCACGGGCTCAGCGGGCCTTTGGCAATCACGCGGTAAAAATCACCAAAATTAATCATTCTGCTTCCCCGGCTTTCACGGCAATCAGCGAGCCAAAGTTAAAGCACTGGAACCAGAGTTCAGTGTGCTGGAAACCAGCCTGATGCAGGCGCGCTTTGTGGGTTTCAACAGAATCGGTCAGCATCACGTTTTCCAGCATGCTGCGTTTCTGGCTGATTTCCAGCTCGCTGTAGCCGTTCGCACGTTTGAAATCATGATGCATATTGAAGAGCAGTTCGCCGACGTCTTTGTCCGCGAAACTGAATTTCTCTGACAGCACCAGCGCTGCGCCCGGGCGCATTCCCTGATAGACCTGATTCAGCAGGCGCTGACGATCGTCCGGTTCAAGAAATTGCAGGGTGAAATTGAGCACAACCATCGAGGCATTTTTGAGTTCGATATCCAGAATATCGGCTTCAATAACGTTAACCGGCGTATCGGCGCGGAAGGCGTCGATGTGGCGTCGGCAGCGTTCCACCATGGCGGGGGAATTGTCGACCGCAATGATTTCGCAACCCGAAACCTTGATATTGCGGCGCATCGACAGCGTAGCCGCACCAAGCGAGCATCCCAGATCATAGACATTCGTGTCGGGCTTAACAAAGCGCTCGGCGAGCATGCCAATCATCGAAATAATGTTGGAATAACCCGGTACAGAACGTTGGATCATATCGGGGAAAACTTCAGCAACGCGTTCATCGAACGTCCAGTCGCCCAGCTTATCTATCGGTGCAGAAAACAGCGTATCGTGCTTTGCCATAATGGTGAGTCGAACCAAAAAATTGAAGGGACAGAATTTTGAGGGCGAATTTTAGCAGATACTGAGGCGGGCAGATACCTGTGCGCGGCGCTGCCCGTAAAAAACGGCGGAAAAGCTAATCGAATGCCAGAAACTGGGACCACGGCAAATAGATGATATTCGCGATAACCATTAACACCAGCGAGATATAAGTGGCGGCCATGCCGCTGCGGCGCCAGGCGAATTCGCGGTGTTTTAAGCCGTAATAATGGAACAGCCGGCCGGTAATCAGCAGTAATCCGCAGGCATGAATCATCCAGACGCCGGCACCGTTCATTTCCATAAACAGCAGCAATAAACAGCCGATTGGCAGGTATTCGACGGCGTTGCCGTGAACGCGGATGGCGGTTTGCAATTCGTAGGAGCCGCCGTCGCCGGTGGCAATGCGGTACTGCATTCTCAGGCGTACGACATCGAAAGAGAGTTTGATCAAAAGTATGGCGGCAAGCACGACATATAACGCGCTAATCATGATGACTTCCTTGGTTATTCCCTGTGATCCGGTGGGGCAATGACCCGCTTCACTGCGCCATTATGATAGCGGCAAGACGCAAAACTGTCGTCAGACATTCACGAATAATTTAGAACAGTGCGTCCTGTTCCGGCCAGTCAGGTTCAGGCTGAACGGTCGGAATTTTAGCCCGCAGCAAGGGCCACAGACTGCGCGCCTGTTGCGGTGCGTCGGTGCAGTCCGGCGTGTGGATAAACAGATAAGGAGAAAGCCCCTGGGTTTCCCACGCCGCAAGTTTGCCTGCCCACTGTGCGAACAGCGGCCGGTTATCGTCAAGAATATCACCGCCGATGAAACGCACGATTGGGCGCGTCGCAGTTACAACGGCATGCAGCGGCAGAACAGGTTTTTTTCGTTTGGCGTCAAGCACCGCTTCAGTTTGAGATTTCGAGCTGTGAACCGGACGGCTGTCGAGAATGGTGCGGTTGATCCCACGCTGATGTAACCCCTGATTCAGCGCACGCTCGGCATCGCCTTTGGCGAAGAAATCAGAATGGCGTACTTCAACGCCGTAATCAAAACCGGCGGGCAGGGCATCAAGAAAATGCCATAAACGCTCAAGATGCGCGGGTGCAAAAGTGGGCGGAAGCTGTAACCAGAGCTGCCCGATGCGTTCGCCAAGCGGCTCCAGCGTGCGGTAAAACGTATCGACATCTTCCTGACAGTTCGCCAGTGCCGCTTTATGGCTGATGGATGACGGGAATTTAAAACAGAAACGGAAGGATTCAGGCGTCATATCGCGCCAGCGCATCACTACGTCCTGTTTCGGCAACGCATAAAATGTGGTGTTGCCTTCGACACAATTGAAATACCGGGCGTAATCAGCCAGATCGCGAAGCCCGATACGGGCCCAGGCGTTGTGGTGCCATTGCGGTAAACCAATATACATGCCGCGCTTCCTCTGTTTTTTCCATAAAAAACGCCGCCCGGCAGGCGGCGTCAGGGATATCCGGCAGGGTAACGTTACTGTGGCAGTGCGGCAAGCACTTCGGCGGTTGAACGTACGCGGCTGATGCGCGGGAAGATAAACTGCACGCTGGACTGATGATGGTCGTTGTTGTGCGCGCTGCAGGCATCTTCGGCGATCACCAGCTCATAGCCGTGTTCCCAGGCGTTACGGGCTGTGGATTCCACACCGATGTTGGTGGAAATGCCGGCCAGCACAATGCTTTTAATGCCACGGCGGCGCAGTTGTAAATCCAGATCTGTACCATAGAAGGCACCCCACTGGCGTTTAACCACCAGCAAGTCTTTGTCGGTGACGCCCAGTTGCTCCGGGAATTCCCACCAGCTCGCTGGCAGGCCGCCTTCCGGCGCGGCCGCAGGGACATCGACCGGCTGTTTCAGCGCTTCGTCAAAAGAGTCGGACCAGCCCACGCGCACCATTATCACCGGAGAGCCCAGTTTACGGAAACGGTTTGCCAGTTCAGTGGCGTTATCCAGAACCTGCTGCGCGGTATGCGGGCCGCCGGCAAACGGCAGAATGCCTTTCTGTAAATCGATCAGCACTAATGCAGTGGTTTTAGGGTCGAGTTTCATGGTGTTAGCTCCCGGTTATCAAAAGGGGTAAATAGAGGCAGGAATAATGAACTGCGTGTACAAAGGGGATAGCCGGAGTCTATGCTAACGCGTGGGTCATAATGGGGATAATTTTGTTAAATTATGTGTAGCAAGCAACATGTGTGAATTTCCGCGCCAGCCTTGATGCGTTCGCACTTATCCTGCGGCGGAAATTCCTTTATAATAGCCGCCTTTTTTCGACCCGAATAAAACCCATTCCGCGCGCTGCACAGTTTTGCGGCGGGCGACCAGAGTGAATAACCGTTTCTGTACCTGTGCGCCATGAGGCCGGGTAGTGGGATCAAAAGGATACCGTTATGCGTACTGTATATTGTGGAAAACTGAATGCGTCCAATGTGGGCCAGGAAGTGACATTGTGTGGCTGGGTTAACCGTCGCCGCGATTTGGGTGGTTTGATTTTCATCGATATGCGTGACCGCGAAGGTATCGTTCAGGTCTTCTTCGACCCGGATCAGGCCGAAGCCTACAAACTGGCTTCTGAACTGCGTAACGAGTTTTGTATCCAGTTAACCGGTACCGTCCGTGCACGTCCTGAAAGCCAGTTCAACAAAGACATGGCGACCGGTGAAGTGGAAGTGTTCGCTAACCAGCTGAACATCATCAACCGTTCAGAAGCGCTGCCGCTGGACTCCAATCACGTCAACACTGAAGAAGCGCGTCTGAAATACCGCTATCTGGATCTGCGTCGCCCCGAGATGGCTAACCGCCTGAAAGCGCGTGCAAAAATTACCAGTTTCGTGCGTCGTTTCATGGACAGCCATGACTTCCTCGACATTGAAACCCCGATGCTGACCAAAGCCACACCGGAAGGCGCGCGTGACTATCTGGTGCCAAGCCGTGTGCATAAAGGCAAATTCTACGCTTTGCCGCAGTCTCCTCAGCTGTTCAAACAGCTGCTGATGATGTCCGGTTTTGATCGCTATTATCAGATTGTTAAATGCTTCCGTGACGAAGATTTACGTGCTGACCGTCAGCCGGAATTCACCCAGATTGACGTGGAAACCTCTTTCATGAGCGCTGAGCAAGTGCGCGAGGTGATGGAGAAACTGGCCCGCGAACTGTGGCAGGAAATCAAAGGCGTGGATCTGGGTGATTTCCCGGTCATGACCTTTGCAGAAGCCATGCGTCGTTTCGGTTCAGACAAACCGGACCTGCGTAACCCGATGGAAATGGTTGATGTTGCTGAACTGATGAAAAACATCGAGTTCAAAGTGTTCGCTGATCCGGCTAACGATCCGAAAGGCCGTGTAGCGGCATTACGCGTTCCGGGCGGTGCCTCCCTGAGCCGTAAGCAAATTGATGAGTACGCGAAATTCATCGAAATCTACGGCGCGAAAGGCCTGGCTTACATCAAAGTCAACGAAGTGGCGAAAGGTCTGGAAGGTATTCAGAGCCCGGTTGCCAAATTCCTGAATGAAGAACTGCTGTCCGCCCTGATCGAACGTACCGGCGCGCAAGACGGTGACATGATCTTCTTCGGCGCAGCCAGCGCGAAGATTGTGACCGACGCAATCGGCGCACTGCGTCTGAAAGTAGGTCGCGATCTGAAAATCACCAACGAAGACATGTGGGCTCCGCTGTGGGTTATCGACTTCCCGATGTTTGAAGACACCGACGAAGGCGGCCTGAGCGCCATGCACCACCCGTTCACAGCACCGAAAGAGATGACGGCGCAGGAACTGGCGGCAAACCCGGTTTCCGCAATCGCGAATGCCTACGACATGGTCATCAACGGCTACGAAGTGGGTGGCGGCTCTGTGCGTATTCACCGCAGCGAAATGCAGCAGACCGTGTTCAGCATTCTGGGCATTAACGAACATGAACAGCGCGAGAAATTCGGCTTCCTGCTCGACGCCCTGAAATACGGTACACCGCCACATGCCGGTCTGGCATTTGGTCTGGATCGTCTGGTTATGCTTCTGACCGGTACGGATAACATCCGTGACGTTATCGCTTTCCCGAAAACCACGGCAGCGGCCTGTCTGATGACCGAAGCACCAAGCTTCGCGAATCCGGCCTCTTTACTGGAACTCGGTATTGCGGTTGTTGCGAAAAAAGAAGTGACGCCAGACACAAATACTGAGAATAACTAATGAGCTATAAGCGTCCTGAGTCGATACTGTGCGTCATCTACGCCAGAAACACCGGCAGGGTGCTGATGCTCCAACGAAAGGATGACCCGAATTTCTGGCAGTCGGTGACCGGTAGCCTGGAAGGCGGGGAATCCCCGAATCAAACCGCGCAGCGTGAAGTGATGGAAGAGGTCGGAATCGACATCGCAGGTGAAAACCTGCCTCTTCAGGATTGTGACCGTTGCGAGGACTTTGAAATATTTGCGCATTTGCGCCATCGCTATGCTCCCGGCGTAACCCGTAATAAAGAACATTGGTTCTGTCTGGCGTTACCCGACGAGCGTGATGTGGTTCTTACCGAACATCATGCGTTCCGGTGGCTGGGAAAAGCGGAAGCGGCAGCGCTGACCGTCTCCCCGAGCAACCAGCAGGCGATTGAAGAATTTGTAAACTATTCGGTCTGTTAAGACTTTAGACTTTTTGGAGATATTTATGGCAGGTCACAGTAAGTGGGCCAACACCAAGCACCGCAAAGCGGCGCAAGATTCTAAACGTGGCAAAATCTTCACCAAAATCATTCGTGAGCTGGTTACCGCTGCACGTCTGGGCGGCGGCGATGCGGGTTCAAACCCACGTCTGCGTGCTGCAATTGATAAAGCACTGTCCAACAACATGACCCGCGATACCCTGAACCGTGCCATTGCGCGTGGCGTCGGTGGTGACGAAGACACCAACATGGAAACCATCATTTATGAAGGTTACGGCCCGGGTGGTTCTGCAATCATGGTCGAATGTCTGAGTGACAACCGCAACCGTACCGTGGCTGAAGTGCGTCATGCCTTCACCAAAACCGGCGGTAATCTGGGCACTGACGGTTCCGTTGCGTACCTGTTCTCCAAGAAAGGCGTGATTTCTTTCGCACCAGGTCTGGATGAAGATGTGCTGATGGAAGCCGCACTGGAAGCGGGCGCAGAAGATATCCAGTCTTACGACGATGGCGCCATCGATGTGTTCACAGCCTGGGAAAATCTGGGCGAAGTGAAAGACGCACTGGAAGCTGCCGGTTTCAAAGCAGATTCCGCAGAAGTCACCATGATCCCATCGACCAAAGCCGACATGGATGCAGAAACTGCACCAAAACTGTTGCGCCTCATCGACATGCTGGAAGATTGTGACGACGTACAAGAGGTTTACCACAACGGTGAAATCTCCGACGAGATCGCAGAAACTCTGTAATCTCACCGCAGCCGGTGGTCTCCACCGGCTGGCTATTCTCAAATCCCTCAGCAGTTTATACTGTCTCCAACTTTCGCAAAAAAACGACAACACAAGGCGTTGAGCTGCTATGGCTATTATTCTGGGGATCGACCCCGGTTCACGCATCACCGGCTATGGCATTATCCGCCAGACAGGGCGTCAGCTGAGTTATCTGGGCAGCGGCTGCATCCGTACCGTCGTTGACGATATGCCGGGGCGTTTGAAATTAATTTACGCCGGCGTATCGGAAATTATTACGCAGTTCCAGCCTGACTTTTTTGCCATCGAATCCGTATTCATGGCGAAGAATGCTGACTCCGCGTTAAAGCTCGGGCAGGCGCGTGGCGCAGCGATTGTAGCCGCAGTGAATCAGGATTTGCCGGTGTTCGAATACGCCGCGCGGCAGGTGAAACAAACAGTTGTCGGTACAGGTGCTGCCGAAAAATCGCAGGTGCAGCACATGGTGCGTTCTATCCTGAAACTGCCCGCCAATCCGCAGGCCGATGCCGCCGATGCACTGGCGATTGCGATTACGCATTGTCATATGAGCCAGAATGCGATCCGGCTGAGTTCTGATAAATTGCAGATGGCGCGCGGACGTATGCGATAGACGCCGCAAGTCCATTAGGCTGGATATTCATCCAGCCTTTTTTATGATATAAACACTGCAGCTTTTGACCTGATAAGGAAAACGAACGTGATAGGCAGACTTCGAGGCATTATTCTGGAAAAACAGCCACCTCTGGTGCTGCTGGAAACCAACGGCGTGGGCTATGAAGTGCATATGCCGATGACCTGTTTTTACGAATTGCCCGAACTGGGTCAGGAAGCCATCCTCTTCACGCAATTTATCGTTCGCGAAGATGCCCAACTGCTTTACGGGTTCAATGATAAACAAGAGCGCGCGCTGTTCCGGGAACTGATCAAAGTGAACGGCGTTGGGCCAAAGCTGGCGCTGGCAATCCTCTCAGGCATGTCGGCACAGCAGTTCGTCAGCGCAGTGGAAAAGGAAGAAATCACTGCCTTAATTAAGTTACCTGGCGTCGGTAAGAAAACCGCAGAACGCCTGGTCGTCGAAATGAAAGACCGGTTTAAAGGATTAAACGGTGATCTATTTAACAATCATACTGATATCACGCTACCTGCATCGGCGTCGAAAGCGAAAGAATCTGATGCCGAAGGTGAAGCAGTAGCCGCCCTGATATCCCTCGGATACAAACCGCCGGAAGCCAGCCGCATGATCAGTAAAGTGGCGAAACCGGGTGCAGAATCCGAAACGTTGATTAGAGAAGCGCTGCGCGCGGCGCTGTGAGGTAAACGATGATTGAAGCTGACCGCCTGATTTCTTCTGAAGTGTTTAGTGAAGAAGAGGTCATTGACCGTGCGATCCGCCCGAAGCTGCTTAACGAATATGTCGGGCAGCCCCACGTGCGCTCGCAGATGGAAATCTTTATTCAGGCGGCAAAGCAACGCAAAGATGCACTCGATCACCTGCTGATTTTCGGGCCGCCGGGGCTGGGTAAAACCACGCTGGCGAACATTGTTGCCAACGAAATGGGCGTGAATCTGCGCACGACTTCCGGACCGGTGCTGGAAAAAGCCGGTGATCTGGCCGCGATGCTGACCAATCTCGAACCTCACGACGTACTGTTTATCGATGAAATCCACCGCCTCTCGCCGGTTGTCGAAGAAATTCTGTATCCGGCGATGGAAGATTATCAGCTGGATATCATGATTGGCGAAGGCCCGGCGGCGCGTTCCATCAAGCTTGATTTACCCCCGTTCACTCTGATTGGTGCCACGACGCGCGCCGGTTCCCTGACGTCTCCGCTGCGTGACCGTTTCGGTATTGTGCAGCGTCTGGAATTTTATCAGGTCGCCGATTTGCAGCATATCGTCGGGCGCAGTGCGTCCTGCCTCGGGCTGGAATTGTCGGAAGAAGGGGCGCATCAGATTGCCCGCCGCTCGCGTGGCACGCCGCGTATTGCCAACCGCCTGCTGCGCCGCGTGCGTGATTTTGCCGAAGTGAAAGGCGACGGTACGATCAACGGTGATGTAGCAAATGGCGCGCTGGACATGCTGGACGTTGATGCGGAAGGTTTCGATTATATGGACCGCAAACTGCTGCTGGCGATTATCGATAAATTCACCGGCGGGCCGGTAGGGCTGGATAACTTAGCTGCCGCAATTGGCGAAGAACGTGAAACGATTGAAGACGTGATCGAACCGTTCCTGATCCAACAGGGCTTTATCCAGCGAACGCCGCGCGGACGTATGGCAACCAACCACGCGTATAAGCATTTCGGCATTACGCGGGAAACTGAATAACAGCCTATCTGAACCCTGTAAAAACGGACGCTGAAGCGTCCGTTTTGCTTTCTGATTTTGTGATCTGCGAGTAGCCTTTACTGATTCACCTCACACCGGCTGACCATCCGCCTGTTACGTGGCAATTCCCGCACTTTTCCGGCCAGTGTCACCTTACCGTTAGCGCGAATATCAGCGCTGGAAGCCCCGACCTGAACGTCAATAAAGCCCGGCTCAACGATGCGTTTGTGCGCGGCGTTGGTGAAATTCAGCATGTCGGTTGGAATACTGAAATTCAGCGTGGCGGTTTCTCCGACGTTCAGTTCAACGCGCTGGAATGCTTTCAGTTCGTGCACCGGCCGCACCAGAGAAGCCACGCAGTCGCGCAGATAAACCTGAACCACTTCGCTGCCTGCTCGCGAACCGCTATTGGTTATCTGAATCTGTACGGAAATTTCGCCGTTTTCGATGACGACTGGCTGCTGATTTAGCTGCAAATCGTGATACCGGAACGTGGTGCCGCTCAGCCCGTAACCAAACGGGTATTTCGCGCCGAAATGGAATGCAATCGGCGTCCCGCCACTTTACGTTTTTTTGATTTTGTTTTTTTTATTTGTGAACGGGATCAAACAGAATGAGGCCTGGCCGGCAAAAGCCCGCAGCGAACGGTATGCGGTCTCTTGCGAATGGATGGAAACCTTTGCGGTAACGGCATGAATATTTAAAAATTCGCCGGTCTGAGACTCTTCAAAATGCGGTGAAAGCCAGGCTCCCACCGCTGTTACGGATTAACTCTCCGCTTTAGGGTTCCGCAATTTAGGAACAACCAACTCCCCGTTGGCATTGTAATAACGGCTTGGCCAGATTTCCCACGCCGGAACGCCGATCATTGCCGCAATAATCAACTCACCTTTGGGCCAGCGTCGCGACAGCGTATTGGACAGGGTTGATGCGCCCAGTCCGGAATCACGCGAGAGTGCCGTCAGCGTTGAGCCTTTTTTGCGAATTGCAGCGATAATATCGGCGGGATGCCAGTCTTCACGGGTGTTCTTCATATGCTCTCTCCGTAACAAACGGGAGCATAAACCAACAGTGGGGGAGGAAGTAATGCCTGCCTTGGCTTGTCGTTCATGGTTCATTGTCCAGTAGTTTAATGTTACAGCGACCACCGGAGTTGAGAATCTCACTGGTGGTAGCCCTGACGGGGTTCTCAACACCGGTTCTACTGGATACCGGCCTGACCGTAGTCAGCCCCGCCTGAGCCACCATTGAGATATTGCTTGTTGTTTGTACAGGCAATAGGCATGCGCAGACTCAAACGTGAAATGCACTTATGCACTCCATGTCGCCAGTAAACATTCAGGTTGAGAATCCTGGTTACGGATTTTGCCGTAACGGGGGAATTATAACGTAACGGCTTACGTGTACCAACACCGCATTAGGAGTGCCTTTAAATTCTTGACGTTAAATGAGCGAATTAGTGATCCCGCAGCGGTAAACGAAAGCTGCTGATCACGGCTTTTAACGCCGCAGAAAGCTGGCGGTGACCGGGATAATAGAGAAAGAAACCGGGAAACGTGACCGACCAGTCTTCGAGCACGCGGATAAGCAAACCCTGTGCGACCAGCGCGTCATGTTCCGGGCTGCGGGCTGTGTAGACCAACCCGATCCCGTCGAGAGCGAGGCGAGTCATCATCGTTACGCTGTCGACAATCAGCGGGCCGCGGACCGGCACCGCAATTTGTTTACCTTCTTTTTCAAATTCCCATCGATACAACGCACCGCCGGTAATTTCCCGTCGCCCGATGCAGGCGTGATGTTGCAAATCGGGGGGTGAGAGCGGTTTCGCATGCCGCGCGAAATATTCAGGCGAGCCGTAAACCGCCGAATGAAAATCGGACGTCAGGCGAACCGCACTCATATCCTGCTGAACGTCGCCGCGGATACGCACTCCGGCATCAAATCCTTCAGTAACGATATCCACGAAACCGTCGTTGGTGGCCAGTTCCAGCCGGATGTCCGGGAAATCCAGATTAAATTGCTTCAGCTGCGGCATAAAAACGAGATCTGCCGCAATGCGCGGCGTATTGATGCGCACCGTGCCTTGCGGAGTTTCCCTGAAGGTATTCACTTTCTCAACTGCACCGGCAATCGCCGCAAACGCAGGCGCAATTTCGGCCAGCAGCGCAATCCCCGCTTCGGTCGGCGAAACGGTACGCGTGGTGCGGTTCAGTAACCGTACGCCCAGCCGTTCTTCCAGCGCGCGTAAAGAATGGCTGAGGGTGGATGGGGTTAAATTCAGCCGCGCCGCCGCCTTACGGAAGCTTTTTTCTTCTGCCACGGCGACAAAGGCGGTCAGTTCACCCAGTTCGTTAGTCCGCATTTCTTTTCTCATTGATGAATATGAACCAGTAAATCATGCGATATAAGACGGCTTATCCACAACAATTAATCCTCTTATAGTCAGGTTCTGGTCAACATATTTCTCAGAGGTTTCTATGTCACAACAATTACATCTTCAGGGATCACATCTTCATATTCAGCCCCTTCGTCTGCATAACCGCGTGGCGCTGGTCACTGGCGGAGGAAGCGGAATTGGCCGTGCCGCGGCGCTGGCTTTATCACGCGACGGCGCAAAAGTGGTGGTCGCCGGGCGTCGTGAGGCGGAACTTTTGCAAACCGTTGCGCTGATCCATGAACAGGGCGGCGACGCGCTGGCGGTGCCGGCAGACGTTTCAGACAGCGCGCAGGTTCAACATATGATTGCGGAAACGCTGGCGCATTTCGGGCGTCTGGACGCGGCGTTTAATAATGCCGGTGTCGAAGGTTTTGCGCCGGTCAGCGAAATGACGGAAGCCGAATTCGACCGCGTGATCGCCATCAATCTGAAAGGCGTCTGGCTGTCCGTGAAATATGAACTGGAGGCGATGGTGGCCGCAGGTCACGGCGGCGCGATTGTGAATACGTCCTCGTGGCTGGCGCACGGTGCGAGTTTCGGGTCTGCGGCTTATTCCGCCAGCAAGGGCGGTCTGGATGCCATGATCCGCGCCATTGCGCTGGAAACCGGCGCGCATAAAATCCGTATCAACAACGTGAATCCAGGCATTATCGATACGCCGATGGCACGACGGATGGGCGCGAATGAAGAGATGCTCAGGCCGTTTGTTCAGCTGACACCGGCAGGGCGCGTGGGCGAATCCGACGACGTGGGCGACGTTGTTGCGTGGCTGTGCAGCGACGAAGCGCGGTTTGTCACCGGGCAAAATCTGCTGGTAGACGGCGGATTCACCATCGCCGGTCTGCGCTAGTTTGCCGGAGATGCTCAGGGACGAGCCTCCTTCAGCACAAAGTCTGAAGCCGATCACAGTTTCGTCACACGGCTGATATTACGACTTGTTTCTGTCAACGATTCGCCCGAGAATCCGTTGCAGAAAGCAGGATTGTTACTGTCTGACAGGCAAAACCTAAACTTCTCGTTTCTTCGCATGCCGCGAAGAGACCGGACGTTTAGGTTTTTTTTTGGCCTGAATTCAGGGGCCGGCCGCCCCTTTGAAATACAACGGCAATGTCGTGCACGACGCCATTACTCTGATGAGATAACACCATGGAATACAAAACATTAGCCGACGAAATTCTCCGCGGAGTGGGCGGAAAGGAAAACGTGAACAGCGTGGTGCATTGCGCCACCCGTTTACGGTTCAAGCTTAAAAACATCAGTAAAGCGGATGCCGAAGGATTAAAAAAGAACCCCGGCGTCATTATGGTGGTGGAAAGCGGTGGCCAGTTTCAGGTCGTGATCGGCAACCACGTCGGCGCGGTCTATGACGCTTTAGTGCGCGGCAGCGCACTTTCGGAAAGCGGTGATGAAGAAGAGGGGCAGGATAAAGGCAATCTGTTCGCCCGCGCCATTGACGTCATTTCCGGTATTTTCACCCCGTTTATCGGCATCATGGCCGCGTCAGGGATCCTGAAAGGGTTTCTGTCACTGGCGCTGGCCTGCGGCTGGCTGAATCCGGAAAGCGGCACGTATAAAGTCTGGTTCGCCGCCAGCGACGCCATGTTTTACTTCTTCCCGCTGGTGATCGGCTATACCGCCGGGAAAAAATTCGGCGGCAATCCGTTTGTAACGATGATGATTGGCGGCGCGATGGTGCATCCGCTGATGACGGCGGCATTTAACGCTCAGCAGCCGGGCGTACCGTCTGAACATTTCTTTGGCATACCGCTGGTTTTCATCAACTACGCCTCATCGGTTATTCCGGTGATCCTTGCCGCGTGGGCCTCCAGCTGGATGGAAAAACGTCTGATGAAACTACTGCCGGGTTCCCTGCGCAATTTCATTACGCCGCTTATCTGCCTGATGGTAATTGTCCCGCTGACCTTCCTCCTCATCGGGCCGGTCGCGACCTGGGCCAGCCAGCAACTTGCTAACGGCTATCAGTTTATCTATCACATCAGCCCGGCCATCGCGGGGGCCTTTATGGGTGGCCTGTGGCAAGTCTGTGTGATCTTCGGTCTGCACTGGGGGCTGGTGCCGCTGATGATCAACAACTTCAGCATTCTGGGCCACGACACCATGCTGCCGCTGTTATTACCGGCCGTGATGGGGCAGGTTGGCGCTGTAATCGGCGTGATGTTGCGTGCTAAAGACGCGCGTACCAAAGCACTGGCGGGTTCAGCGGTCAGCGCCGGGATTTTCGGTATCACAGAACCGGCGGTTTACGGCATTAACCTGCCACGCCGCCGTCCGTTTATTTTCGGCTGCGTCGGCGGCGCGCTGGGCGCGGCAATCCTCGGTTATTTCCAGACTACCGCGTACTCGTTCGGCTTCGCTAACATCTTCACTTTCACGCAGATCATTCCACCGACGGGTTTTGACCAGACGGTTACCGCCGCGATCGCCGGCACCGTTTTTGCCCTCGCGTTTGCCGCTCTGGCAACGTTCTTCTTCGGGATGAATGAAGAAGCGAAAGCGGGTGAAACGGCCGATAGCGTCTCGCCGGCTTCCGTCCAGGCGCCGCGTGGCAAAACCCTGGTGACCAGCCCGATTGCCGGTATCTGCGTGGCGCTTGAAGATGTGAAAGATCCGACATTTGCCAGCGGTTTGCTGGGTAAAGGTGTAGCGATTATTCCGTCCGCGGGCCGTGTCGTTTCGCCGGTCAACGGCACCGTGGTTTCCCTGTTCAAAACCCATCACGCTATCGGAATTGAATCAGAAGACGGCGCGGAAATCCTGATCCACGTCGGTATCGATACCGTGAAGCTTGATGGCAAATTCTTCACGCCGCACGTGGCAGCAGACACCGTCGTGAAGCAGGGTGATTTGCTGCTGGAGTTCGACACCCAGGGCATTGCCGATGCCGGTTACGACCTGACTACGCCTGTACTTATCACCAACAGCGACGATTATCTCGACGTCATTCCGGCCAGCACGGGTCAGGACGTCGGCGAACAAGCTCTATTACTTACCCTTTTACGATAACAGTCAGAACCAGGAGATTCACATGAGCAAGCAATTCCCGAAGGAATTCTTATGGGGCGGCGCAGTCGCAGCTAATCAGGTTGAAGGCGCGTACCTGACCGACGGTAAAGGATTGTCCACCTCTGACCTGCAACCGCAGGGCGTTTTCGGCCCGGTGCAGGAGCGCGTGGAAGGCGATTTTGGCATCAAAGATGTGGCGATTGATTTTTACCATCGTTATCCGGAAGACATGAAACTGTTCGCCGAAATGGGATTCACCGTGCTGCGAACTTCTATTGCCTGGACACGTATTTTCCCGGAAGGCGACGAACTGCACCCGAACGAAGCCGGTCTGGCGTTCTACGACCGCCTGTTTGATGAAATGGCAAAATACGGCATCACGCCGCTGGTGACGCTTTCCCATTACGAAATGCCGTACGGCATCGTGAAAAAACACGGCGGCTGGGGCAGCCGGGATACCATCGGTTTCTTCGAGAATTACGCCCGCACCGTGTTCACGCGTTACAAAGATAAAGTGAAACACTGGCTGACGTTCAACGAAATCAACATGTCGCTGCACGCGCCGTTTACCGGTGTCGGATTGCCGGAAGGCAGCAGCAAACAGGCGATTTATCAGGCCATTCATCATCAGCTGGTGGCGAGTGCCAAAGCGGTGAAAGCCTGTCATGAAATCATTCCTGACGGCAAAATCGGTAACATGCTGCTGGGCGGAATGCTCTATCCGCTGACCTGCAAACCGGCTGATATGATGGAAACGCTGCAACAAAACCGCGACTGGTTATTCTTTGGTGACGTTCAGGTACGTGGCGCGTATCCGGCGTATATGAAACGTTTCTTTAAAGATCGCGGTATGGAAATAAACATTACTGCTGAAGACAAAATAGCGCTGAAAGACACGGTCGACTTTATTTCCTTCAGTTATTACATGACCGGTTGTGTAACCACGGATGCAGAACAAAATATTAAAGCACGTGCCAATATATTAAATATGGTGCCGAATCCGCATCTGAAAAGTTCCGAATGGGGCTGGCAGATTGATCCGGAAGGTTTGAGGTTCTTAATGAATGAATTATATGACCGCTACCAGAAGCCGTTATTTATTGTTGAGAATGGTCTGGGTGCCCGCGATAAAGTCGAAGCGGATGGCAGCATTAATGATGATTACCGCATTGAGTATATCAATGACCATCTGGTGCAGGTGCGCGAAGCCATTGAAGACGGTGTGGAAGTCATGGGCTACACCAGCTGGGGGCCTATCGACCTGGTCAGCGCATCGAAAGCCGAATTCTCCAAACGCTACGGTTATATCTATGTTGACCGCGACGACCAGGGCAATGGCACGCTGGAACGCCGCCGCAAGAAAAGCTTCTTCTGGTATGCCGACGTGATTAAAACTCACGGTGCTTCTTTAAAAGCGTAAATAAACAAACCGTAATCCGGTGGCCTGAATGAGCAGGCCACTTCATACCGAACCTCAATTAATAATGCGAAATTTCACCCGCAGGGCAATCTGTGCCTGCGGGAAGGAATTCGAATAACAATAAAAAGATAATCAATAATTCGAAGGGAATGTAATGATGAAATTTTCTCAGATTTCTGTATTACCTGCACATAATGATTCCGGGTATAAAATGCGACCCGCAGTTCGTTCATATCATAAATATTTCGCGCTGGCCGTTTGTCTGGCGGGCGCAGGGATCCAACCGGCACTGGCCGCCAGCGACTGGAACGGAACCGTGCTCGGTTTTGAGGCACCCGGCGAAGGGATGCTCGGCGACATGCTGGGGATCCGGCCCATTCTTGAAGACCACGGTTTCCATTATCAGCTCGGTTACCTGAGCGAATCTTCCTACAACGCGGGCGGCGGTTATAACCACGATAAAAAACTGGCGTACATCGACCAGTTCTCGCTGACGTTTACGCAGGATCTGGAAATGTACACCGGCATTCCGGATGCGGCGATTGAAGGGAACATTGTTAACCGTAACCATGATGACAACCTGACGTCCGAACGTACGCAAGATCCGCGTGTGGGTTTTAACGATATCGCGCAGGAAAGCTGGGGAGGGCAGTCGATTACGCGTCTGGGCTGGCTGACCTTCAGTCGCAGTTTTGATGACCGCAAACTGCACTGGCGCATCGGCATGATGAACAAGAATCAGGATTTCGATCAGATTATCCCGTGCGATTTCCAGTTGCTCAGTCAGTGCGGCGGCAAATCTGCTAACTCGATGACCTGGTACAACTGGAACAAACATTACTGGGGCACCACATTCCAGTACAAACTGACGGACAGCCTGACGCTGAAAACCGGCATCATGGAACAAAACCCGGACGCGTCAGATAGAAAATACGCCTGGAGCGGTTCGCTGAAAGGCGCTCGCGGGATTTTGCTGCCGATGGAAGCCGAACTGAAAACCAAGGTCAACGGTTTGCCGGGCATTTATAACTTCGGACTGCTGTACACCAACTCGCCGCAGAAGGATCTTTCAGAGGGGAAAACGCAAAGCGTCGGCGCCAGCGACCCGGAAGGTTATCGTTCCCACAGCAGCACCTGGTTTATGTACACCGGTTTCAACCAGCAGGTGACGCAGCGTGGCGATGATCCGAACCGCGGCATGAGCGTGTCATACAGTCTCGGTCTGGCCGACCCGCGCAGCAACGCCATGCATTACACGCAGGCGGCGTCCATGCGTTATCGCGGTCTGTTCGATGCGCGCCCTGACGACTGGCTGGGTTTTGGTATGACGTACATTAAAATGAGCGACCACTACCGGCAGAATCAGGAAAACCTGAACGCCATTTATCAGGTGGATGATTACGGCAATCCGTTGTACACGCCGCTGTCCGGGCATTCGGTGAATGCCGATTTGTACTATCAGATCAAAGTGCGTTCATGGCTTATCCTGCAACCTGATTTGCAATACTGGTACCGTCCGGGTGGCGTGAAAGAAACGCAGGACGCCTGGGTGACAGGGCTGAAAGCCATTGTCACTTTCTGAGTGCGGGCATGGCCGGAGAGCCGGGATCGTTATCACGCTTTTTCAGTAATGTGCATTGAGTGGCTAATCTAACCTGCTAGAATTATCAGGCAGATACGCAATGCTGCGGCAGACAAAACCTGATCTTCTTCACTGACGATCGGGTTTTTCTTTTCAGGGAATCACAATGAAAATCGCCAAAATTTTAAATAATAACGTGGTGGTTGTCGTCAACGATCAGCAGCGGGAACAGGTCGTCATGGGCCGTGGTCTGGCGTTTATGAAAAAAACGGGAGATGAACTTGATGACAGTAAAATCGAGAAAATCTTCGCCTTACAAAACGACGAACTGGTCGCGCATCTGACGGAACTGCTCTCGCATATTCCGATGGAAGTGATGACGACCTGCGACCAGATCATTTCGCTGGCACGAACCCGGCTGGGAAAGTTGCAGGAAAATCTGTATATCGCGCTGACCGATCACTGCAACTTTGCCATTGAACGGCAGAAAAAAGGTGTGCCCATCAGCAATGCGTTGCTGTGGGAAACGCGACGTCTGTATCCCAAAGAGTATGCGCTGGGCGTGGAAGCGCTGGACATTATTGATGCCCGTCTGGGCGTGCGGTTGCCGGTGGATGAAGCCGGTTTTATTGCCCTGCATCTGGTCAACGCGCAGCTGAACGGCGAAATGCCGGAAGTGGCGCGCATTACCCGCGTGATGCAGGAAATCCTCAATCTGGTGAAATACCAGCTGCGTCTGGAATATGACGAAGAGTCGCTGAGTTATCAGCGGTTCGTTACCCACCTGAAATTTTTCGCCCAGCGGATGCTGAACCGGACCGTGGTCGCCGATGACGATATGACGCTGCATGTGGCGGTAAAAGAGAATTACCCGCAGGCGTGGCAGTGTGCAGAAAAGATCGGGGAATACCTGACGGCGCAGTACCAGCGCGGGCTGACGACGGAAGAAATCATGTACCTGTCGATCAATATTGAGCGGGTGCGCAAAGAGAGCAAACCACAAGATCATGCATAAAACTGTCGTTGCATGCGCAATTCACGCCGCGAAATATGTCTTATCACAATTTTTAAGTACGGTTTTTTTTGCCTCGGTTAATGAGAACAGGTAGCATCCTTCGCCGTTATTGCATCAAAAACAGTTCCGGCTAAAAAAACTACAGTGGGTTAACCACGTAAACGTCGTGGCTTGCAATCGTTTGCTTGCTGCACCGGCGTCAGGTGAAGGTTATTTTGGAGAACAAGTCATAATGAAGTCTCATAAGAAATCGGCAGAGGCAAAACACGCCGCCAAACGGCGCTGGCTGGATTCGCACGAAAGCGGTTACCACAAGAGCATGGGCAATCGTCAGGTTCAGATGATTGCTATTGGGGGTTCTATCGGTACCGGTTTATTCCTTGGTGCGGGTGCGCGTTTACAGATGGCAGGCCCGGCGCTGGCTATCGTGTATGCGGTATGTGGTATTTTCTCGTTCTTTATTCTGCGTGCGCTGGGTGAACTGGTTTTACACCGTCCGACCAGCGGCAGTTTCGTCTCTTATGCCCGTGAGTTTCTGGGCGAAAAGGCCTCCTATGTGGCGGGCTGGATGTACTTCCTGAACTGGGCGATGACCGGCATTGTCGATATCACCGCAGTGGCTCTGTACATGCACTACTGGGGAACCTTCGGTGATGTCCCGCAATGGATGTTTGCCCTCGGTGCGCTGGCGATTGTGGCGACCATGAATATGATCGGCGTGAAGTGGTTCGCTGAAATGGAATTCTGGTTTGCGCTGATCAAAGTCGCGGCTATCGCAATCTTCCTGGTGGTCGGCGTGGTGTTCCTCGGCACAGGCAAACAGCTCGACGGCAATACCACCGGTCTGCACCTGATCACCGACAACGGCGGTATCTTCCCGCACGGCCTGTTACCGGCGCTGGTTTTAGTGCAGGGCGTGGTCTTCGCCTTTGCGGCGATCGAACTGGTCGGTACCGCAGCGGGCGAAACGAAAAATCCTGAAAAAGTGCTGCCGAAAGCCATCAACAGCGTGATCTGGCGTATTGCTTTGTTCTACGTCGGCTCCGTCGTGCTGCTGGTTCTGCTGCTGCCGTGGAATGCGTATCAGGCGGGCCAGAGCCCGTTTGTGACCTTCTTCAGCAAGCTCGGCGTGCCGTACATCGGGACAATCATGAATATCGTGGTGCTGACCGCCGCGCTGTCGAGCCTGAACTCTGGCCTGTATTCCACCGGTCGTATTCTGCGTTCTCTGTCGATGGGCGGCTCTGCGCCGAAATTCATGTCGAAGATGAGCGCGCAGCAGGTGCCTTACGCGGGCATTCTGGTGACCGTCGGTATTTACGTAATAGGCGTCATCCTCAACTATTACGTGCCTTCGCAGGTCTTTGAGATTGTCCTGAACGTTGCGTCACTGGGCATCCTCAGCTCATGGGCATTCATCATCGTGTGTCAGATGAAACTGCGTACCGCCATCAAAGAAGGTCGGGCGAAAGACGTCTCCTTCAAAATGCCGTGGGCGCCGTTTACTTCATGGCTGACGCTGGCCTTCCTGGCGGGCGTACTGATTCTGATGGCGTTTGATTACCCGAACGGAACCTTCACGGTTTCCACTATTCCGGTGCTGATCATTCTGCTGGTTCTGGGCTGGATTGGCTTGCGTAAGCGCGCGGCGGAAGTGCATGCCGAACAGGCAGCGCACGAAGAAGCGCATCACGAAAGCGTGGAAACGAAGTAAACCGGGCAGAATGTTTGCCGTGAAAGAAGGTCGTCCTGCGGGGCGGCCTTTTTTTTGCCTTTCAGAAAGTAAACATTCCTAAACTCTCCTGATTTTTCACCGCATTGCCCTTCGTTGACTAGGCTTGTTCTTTTGCTGTGAGAGAAACCTATGCTAAAGAATCTGCTTCAAATTTTTTCCAGCCCAGAGCAATTTCTGGGGCTGTTCAGTGCGAAGGATATTGAGAATACGCTGGAGGAGGGGGAGCGTATTTTGATTGATGAAAACGGTACTGCCTCAGTCAATCCGGCGAATCAGGACATGCAGGAAGATTTCGCCCGGCACGTCAAACGCATGGGTGTGCTGTAATGGCGACGGCGGTTTTCATGGTGTTAATGGTCTGCGGTTACTGGTACACCACCCGCGACATCTCATCACGTTTCAAACTCAAACGGACATTTGGCTGGGATGTCTATTTTCTGGTGGCGCTCTACGGCTGCATTTTTGTCCTGCAAGGCGTGCTGATGATTGCGCTGGGGTATATGGCGCTGTGGGGCATTTCAGAAATCGTGAACGCCATTCCGGCCACGGTTTATGCGCATCAAAACGTTCATTACCACCGCGATTTTATCAACTGGAGTTTCTTAGGGATTCAGGCACCGGTTGTCATCATGCTCGGTATTTCGGTGATGCTTTGTCTGGTGCGCACCACCTGGTCGCCGGGCTTGCGGCTCAATACCGCCGGACGCAAGCAACTGTACAAACAGCTCACCCGGGCCAACGGCGTCGAAGGCCTTTTGTACCAGTGCATGGAGCAGGGCGATATGGTGTTTATCACGCTCCAGTCACGGCGTGTGTATATCGGGATGGTGCACACGGCGCGCTGTGAAACCTCATCATCAGATAACGTCGTGGTGATCCCGATGGTCAGCGGCTACCGCGACAAAGACACACTGGAGCTGCGCGTTGAGCACAACTATGCCCGGTATTATCAGGAACACGGCGTGACGCCTGTTTCCCAGCCGGTGAATGCACTGAATTTCAGAAAGGTGATTTTGCTCAGCCAGATAGAAACGCTGTCACTGTTTGATCCGTCCAGCGCTTGTGCATTTGAGAAGCTGATCCCGCTCGTTACGGAAGAGGCTGAAAGAAAGGCGGGAGAAAAGGACGCCTGAAATCAGGCGTCGCAGCAGGGATAGACGCTTAAACGATAGTAAAGCTGAATTCGCTCAGCCCTTCGATCCCGCCGGTGATCACATCACCGCGCACAACCGGGCCGACGCCCGCAGGCGTACCGGTGTAAATCAGGTCACCGGGCTTAAGCTCAACGGCCTGTGACAGATAACTGATCACATCCGCCACCTGCCAGATCTGATCACTTAAATCGCCGCGCTGACGTTTTTCGCCGTTCACATCCAGCCAGATTTTACCGGCGGCAGGATGTCCGGTCTGGCTGACCGGCAGCAGCGGATTCGCGGGTGCGGAATCATCAAAGCCTTTGGCGAAATCCCACGGACGCCCCTGCTTTTTGGCCTGCGCCTGGATGTCGCGACGGGTTAAATCCACGCCGACGGTATAACCCCAGACATGCGAAAGCGCGTCTCCGGCGGCGATGTTTTTACCGCCCTCGGCGATTGCTACCACCAGTTCCACTTCGTAATGCAGATCTTCGGTCAGTGTCGGATACGGCACGTTACCGCGGGCAGGAATAACCGCATCAGCCGGCTTACCAAAGAAAAATGGCGGTTCACGATCCGGATCATGCCCCATTTCGCGGGCGTGCTCGGAATAGTTGCGTCCGACGCAGTACACACGGCGTATCGGAAAACGGGCGCTCTGGCCTTCGACGGCAAGAGAGGAAACTTCAGGTGTAGCAATTACATATTCAGTCATCGTATTCACTTCACAAAGTTGGCGAATTAACATATTTGCAAAGCAAATCAACATTGACCAGTAAATTTATGTTACTGGTCAATGTCTCACTGTCAGGCTTTGTAACGCGGCGCGGCGTGAGATTGCAGGAAGTTCGGCACCATCGCAGAACGCAGGGCGTCAAAATCGTCCCACTGTTTTTCGTCCTGCAACGGCGGAATGGTGACTTTTTCTTTGCGGTCAAAGCCCAGCAGCGCGGCATCTACCAGTTCACCGACTTCCATGACTCCCGGTACTTCATCGATATTTTTGCCCGAACGCGCCCAGATTTCGGTACGCGTTGCGGCCGGTAACACGGCCTGAACGTACAGGCCGCGTTCTGCCATTTCAAATTGCAGCGTCTGGCTGAAAGTCAGCACAAAAGCCTTAGTCGCGGAATACACCGCCGATTGCAGCTCCGGCGTCAGCGCCATCACTGAAGCGATATTAATAATTGCGCCGTCTTTATGTTTAATCAGACCGTCGAAAGCGACACGGGAAAGACGTGCCACTGAGGTGACATTCAGGGTGATCAGATTCTCGATAGCCCCGGCGTCACTGTTCTCAAAACCGGCTTTCAGTGAAGCCCCGGCGTTATTGATCAGCAGGGAAATCTGCGGCGCGGCGCGGATGAAGTCTTCGACACGGGCGAGATCTTCGCTGCGGGTCAGGTCAGCAGGCAGCACGGTGATATTTACGCCTGACTCTTGTTGCAGGCGATCGGACAGCGCATTAAGACGTTCAACGTCACGGGCAACCAGAATTAAATCGTAACCACGCTTTGCCAGGCGATCGGCATAGGTTGCGCCAATACCGGTGGATGCCCCTGTGATCAAAGCAACAGATTTGGAGCGAATAGAATCTGACATAGTAGAACCTCGGGTTTGAATAAGTGGTTTAATTATGAAACCAGATGATTTTTAGCACCAGTGGTTTTATAATGCAACCAGATTATTTAAACCGCATTGAGCAGGAAGTGCCATGAAACGAACCCGTCTGGAAAATACGCCTTGTCCGGCAGGCCGTGCGCTGGATTTAATTGGTGACTGGTGGACGCTGCTGATTGTCCGTGATGCCATGCGTGGAATTTCGCGTTTCAGTGAATTCCAGCGAAGCCTGGGCGCGGCTAAAAACATTCTCAGCACGAGACTGAAAGCGCTGGTGGCGGAAGGTATTTTGAAGGTTGAACCGGCGGCGGATGGCTCGGCGTATCAGGATTATGTGTTGACAGAAAAAGGGCTGGCGCTGCAACCGGTGCTGGTCGCGCTGGGGCAGTGGGGAAGTGAATACCTGTTTGAAGAAGGCGAAGCCTGCACGCTGCTGGTTGATAACAAAAACCGCCAGCCGCTGCGCAAACTCGAAATACGTGCGCAGGACGGGCGGGTGCTGGAGAGTCAGGACATTACGGCGATAATTCCTGAAGTTTGATTCAAATCCCAATCCGCTCCACCTCAGCGAAGGGGGATAAGCAAAGTTACCGCGCAATTCTCTCGTGCCAGTATTTCGTGAATTCTTCTTCGCCGTTCAGACTCACCACCATGTCGCCGCTGACGATAAAGTGGGTCAGATCACTACGCAGCTCGAGCGTAATTTCCGCCTCCATCCACCAGCCTTCTCGCCCCATTTTCATGGTTTGCGTCAGCAGATAGCGCGCGGAAAGCGGGTCACTGTTACTGACCGTCAGCTCGCGGCGTAGACCGTGATCGACGGTCGTATCGATATCATCGAAACGGTAAACGCCTTCACCGAATACGCCACCCACGCCGTGGGTCACGCTGGCCCAGCTGTCGGTGAGGAAATCATAGGTGATGTTGCGATCAACGCGTCCCGGTGACAGCACGGTCTGCGGGGTAAGCGGGGCGCTTTGTGGTTCGGCGATCGGGCCATCAACCGGTACCGGCTGTTCGCAAACCGGCAGACTGAGCTGCGCGCTGTGCAAATCTACCGTCAGCGTCGCGGCTTCTGCCATCGGCCAGATCATCGGCCAGAACGTGGTTGCCAGCGAGAGCCGCAGGCGATGTCCGGCGGCAAAGCGGTGAGCGATGCCATCCAGCTGTACCGGTACTTTGACTTTTTGCCCCGGTACGAGCGGTACAGATTTATCGTGGCCGTGCAGATGCGCCAGATTCAGCCAGCCGTGGGTGACACGGTTGACCGCACCTTCCGGTGAAACGTCGGAAAGGCGCACGTAAAGCATCGCCGCCGGTTTATCACTGCTCAGCTCCACAGTGAATTCCGGAAAACCGAAGATGGACAGCGGCTCGGCCAGCGGTTCGCCGTCAAAGATTTCCGCCATGCCGTCGTCAACGCGCTGATCCGGCGGCATTTCACCGGGCACGCCAGCGCCCATCCATTCCCCGGCCATCAGCCCGTGATTCTGAGGCGAACAGATATTGATGACGCCCGCGCCGGCATCCGGCTGAGTATTCAGCTGGCCGCGCGAAAGCCAGCGGGGCATGTAATTAATATTGCTGGCGGTGCCGCGATCAAATCCCACCCATTCGCCTTTGCTGACCGGACGCATCGCCGAAGGCGGCTGGCTGTCCTGCAACCATGTCTGAATCATCGGGCCTTCCATCGCGCCGTTTTGTTCGCCCTTCAGCCAGTGATCCCACCAGCGAACCGCTTCCTGCAGGAAACCGATCGCCGGTTCCGGCGTGCCGTCCTGCGGATAAATATGCGCCCACGGGCCGAGAATGGCGCGGCGCGGAACCTGTAAATTGTCCATCAGGCGGAAAACGGCATTGCTGTAGGCATCTGCCCAGCCGCCGATCGCCAGCACCGGACATTCAATGGCTGACCAGTCTTCGCACACCGAGCCGTGCTGCCAGTATTCGTCACGCAGCGGATGCTCCATCCACAACGCCGGGAAGAACGGCATGTTTTCCAGACGGTTCAGCCAGTCTTTGTACCAGCTTTCACCGACCAGCGCCGGATCGGACGGACGGCTCTGGTACGCCAGCATAATGCCGCCCCACCAGAGGTTATCGTTAAGCAGGCAGCCGCCTTTGTAGTGGATGTCATCGCGGTAGCGGTCGTCGGTTGAGCATACGGTGATGATGGCTTTCAGCGCCGCAGGACGACGGGCGGCGACCTGCAATCCGTTAAATCCGCCCCAGGATTTGCCCATCATGCCGACGTTGCCGCTGCACCAGTTTTGCTGCGTGATCCATTCGATGACTTCGAGCGCGTCGTCCTGTTCCTGCAACAGGTATTCGTCGGCCAGCAATCCGTCGGATTCGCCGCTGCCGCGCATGTCCACACGCACCACTGCATAACCGTTGCCGGCAAAGAATCCGTGCATCGGTTCATCGCGGGTGCGGGTTCCGTCGCGCTTGCGGTAAGGAATGTATTCGAGGAGCGCCGGAACCGGCTGGCTTGCGGCGTCGTCCGGCAGCCAGAGGCGGGCGGCGAGGCGCGTGCCATCGCTCAGCGGTATCCACAAATGTTCAGTCACGGTGACGGCGTGGGGGAATTCGGTCACGATGCGTTTGGTATTCATAAGACTCCTGTCGAAGGAATGGCTGTAGCCGGAAGCGGAACGTTGCGCAGGGCGAGAACGTCGTCCAGCCAGCGGGTGCGCATTTCCGGTACGGACGTCAGCAGTTTTTCGGTGTAGCTGTGCATAGGCGCGCTGAATACCACGCCGGTATCGCCACTGGCGACCACCTGGCCCTGATACATCACCGCAACCTGATGGGCGATACGTTTCACGGTGCCCAGGTCGTGGGTGATAAACAGGTAAGACAGCCCGAGCTGTTCCTGTAAGCGGCGCAGCAGATTCAGTACTTCCTCAGCGACCAGCGGATCGAGCGCGGAGGTGGCTTCGTCACAGATAATCAGTTCCGGCTGCGCAGACAGCGCACGGGCTATACAGACGCGCTGTTTCTGCCCGCCAGAAAGCTCGCCGGGACGACGGTCGATCAGCTTTACCGGCAGCTCCGTCAGGCGCAGTAACTCTTCCACGCGCTCGCGAACCTGCTTTTTGTTCATCCCGAAATAGAAACTCAGCGGGCGGCCAATGATATCCAGCAGCGTCTGGCGTGGGTTGAGCGCCACGTCGGGAAGCTGATAAATCATCTGCATCCGGCGCAGGGTTTCTTTGTTGCGCTTCTGGTAATTATGCGAAAGCGCCGTGCCGTCGAAGTCCACAGAGCCTTCGGTGTCCGGTAGCAGACCCACCAGCGCCCGCGCCAGCGTACTTTTTCCGCTGCCGGATTCACCGATAATCGCCAGCGTTTTGCCGCGAGGGAGTTGCAGACTGACATCATGCACCACGCGTTTGCCGTTATAACCGGTGCTGAGTTTCTTCATGGTCAGCAGCGGCTGGCCGGACGATTCATGGCCGCCGGTCAGTGGCGCCAGCGCGTGTTCACGCTCCGCGACCAGCCTGCGGGTGTAATCCTGCTGCGGGTTTTCCAGAATGGTTTGCGTGCTGCCGGTTTCCACTTCCTTGCCGTGACGCAGCACCATAATGCGGTCGGCGAGCTGCGCGACAACGGCCAGATCGTGCGTGATATACAGCGCGGCGGTGTTGAACTCACGCACCAGTTTGCGCAGCATCACCAGCACTTCAATTTGCGTGGTGACGTCCAGCGCCGTGGTCGGTTCATCCATGATCAGCAAATCCGGTTTACAGGACATCGCCATCGCGGCCATTGCGCGCTGAAGCTGTCCGCCGGAAAGCTGATGCGGATAACGCTTGCCGATGTTTTCCGGATCCGGCAAATCCAGTGAGCGGAACAGGGAAATCGCCCACTGGCGGCTTTCTTCTTTGTTCATCAAACCGTGGCGGATCGGGCCTTCGCATACCTGTTTTTCGATGGTCAGCGCCGGGTTAAACGAGGCGGCGGCGCTTTGCGCGACATAGGCCACGCGTTTGCCGCGCCACTCGCGTTTAACGCGCGAAGGCTGTGAAACAATGTTGGTGCCGTCGAGGATCACCTCGCCGCCCGCAATCCGGCAGCCCTGACGTGCATAGCCCAGCGCCGCCAGCCCGATGGTGGATTTGCCTGCGCCGGATTCACCAATCAGGCCGAGCACTTCGCCCGCCGCCAGTTTCAGCGAAATATCCTGCACCAGCGGCGAACCGTCGAGGGTTTCAATGCGCAGGCCGCGCATTTCTAAAATCGTGCGTGTCATGCTTCATCTCCCTGCGGCAGGCTGTTACGGGCCAGCAGCCAGTCAACCACCAGATTGACGCCAATCGTCAGCAGTGCAATCGCCGCCGCCGGATAGAGCGGCGCAAACTGACCAAAGTTAATCGCCTGCGCGTTGTCACGCACCATGCTTCCCCAGTCAGCATATGGCGGCTGAATGCCTAATCCTAAGAAGCTCAGACCCGCAATAAACAGGAAGGTAAAGCAAAAGCGCATACCAAACTCTGCCAGCAGCGGCGGCAGGGCGTTAGGCAAAATTTCTTTGAACAGCACCCAGCGCAACCCTTCACCACGCAGACGCGCCGCTTCGACATATTCCTGACAGACAATCGCCTGGGCGACCAGGCGTGCCAGACGGAACACGCGGGTGGCGTCGAGCAGGGCGATGGTCAGCACCAGAACCGGAATCGAGGTGCCCATTACGGATAATACGATCAGCGCGAAAATCAGCACCGGAATCGACATCACGGTATCGACGATGCGCGAAAGCACGGTATCCACCCATTTGCCGTAAATCGCGGCGGTGAAACCGGTGACGATGCCGATGATAAATGAGCTGAAGGTGATGGTCAGGGCGATGGCAATTGTCGTGCGCGCGCCAAATAAAATGCGCGAAAGCATGTCGCGCCCGAGGCTGTCGGTACCAAACGGCGTGGCGGAAGACGGCAGCAGCCAGATATCGCCAACCTGTTCGGTTTCGCTGTGAGGCGCAAGCCACGGCGCGAAAATGGCGGCGAAGAGATTCACCGCAATAATCACAATGCCAATCCAGGCCGACAGCGGGATGTTAATGAAATACCGGTTCATGCTGTCCCTCTTTTAGCGCGCATGGCGCAGGCGTGGATTACACCAGATCGCCAGTAAATCGGCGGTGGTATTAAGAAAAATGTAGGTGCCGCCAAACAGCAGACCGCAGGCCTGAACGACCGGCAGGTCTCGCTTGGTGACAGCGTCCACCATGTACTGGCCAATGCCCGGATAGACGAACACTACTTCCACCAGAATGACGCCAACCACCAGATACGCCAGATTGAACGCCACGACGTTGATGATGGGCGCAAGAGCGTTGGGCAGCGCGTGCGAAACCACAATACGCCAGCGCGGAATGCCTTTAAGCACCGCGCTTTCGATGTACGGGCTGGACATCACCGCCGTCACCGATGCACGCGTCATGCGCAACATATGCGCCAGCACGACCAGCGTCAGCGTGAGCATCGGCAGGGTGCAGACGTAAAGCCGGTCGGCGAACGAAGATGAACTGTCAACCATCGCCAGACTCGGGAACCACGTCAGGCGGATAGCAAAGGCGATCACCAGAATGTAGCCGACAAAAAACTCCGGCACGGAAATGCTGATGAGCGTGAGGGTATTTGCCAGCCGGTCAAACACGGAACCGCGCCAGATGGCGGAAGCGATACCCAGACCGACCGCCAGCGGAATGGCGATCACGGCGGCGTATCCGGCCAGAAACAGCGTGTTCGCCAGACGCGGCAAAAGTTCGTCGCTGATGGCGCGACCGTTCGCCAGTGAATGACCTAAATCGCCGTGCAGAATCCCTGCCAGCCAGTGCAGATAGCGCAGCACCGACGGTTCATCCAGACCCAGTTGCAGCCGCAGAGCCGCCACGGTTTCCGGCGTCGCGCTTTGCCCTAAAATCGCGGTAGCGACGTCGCCGGGCAGCATTTCTGTGCCAATAAAAATCAGCACAGAGACCAGCCACAGCGTGATAATGCCCAACAGGACCCGCTGTAAAATCCGTTTTTTCATCATGCCTCCAGCCAGACGCGCTCGGCCAGACGACCACCCATGAAGTTGAACATCGGATGCGGTTTGATCCCGCCGACTTTTTTGCTGGCGGCATCGAGATAATCACCAAACAGCGGGATCATCGCACCGCCGTTGTCGCGCACGATGCTTTGCAGCTCGCCATAAATTTCTGCGCGTTTGGCTTCATCGAGCAGTGAACGCGCCTGAAGCAGCAGGGCGTCAAACTTCTCATCTTTCCAGTGCGTGTCGTTCCATTTGGCGGTGGACTGGTACGCGGTTGAAAACATCTGGTCAGCCGTCGGGCGTCCGCCCCAGTAACCCATGCTGAACGGGGCCTTCATCCACACATCGTCCCAGTAGCTGTCGGCAGGCTGGCGCTTGATGTTGACCTGAATGCCGCCTTTCTGTGCCTGACCCTGGAACAATGCGGCGGCGTCGAGCGCCCCGGCAAAGGCGGCGTCAGACGAAGACAGCTCGACTTTCAGGTCGGTTAATCCGGCTTTTTTCAGGTAGAACTTTGATTTGTCCGGATCGTATACACGCTGCTCGAGACTGTGGTTGAAGAAACGGTCGGTTTTCGGGATCGGGTGATCGTTGCCCAGCGAGCCGTAGCCGCGCAGTACGGTATCAAGAATTTTCTGGCGGTCGATGCCGTGTTTAATCGCCATGCGCACATCGTTGTTGTTATACGGCGCGACGCTGCAATCCATCAGGAATGTAAAGTGCTGGCCGCCGGAGGAACGGATAATGTTCAGGGCCGGGCTGCGTTTGAGGAAATCGACGGTTTTGAAATCGACGCGGTTGATCGCGTGAACCTGACCGGAAATCAGGGCGTTGGTGCGCGCGGTCGGGTCGTTGATCACCAGCACTTCCACGGCGTCAACAAAGGCGCGATCCGGCTTCCAGTAATTCGGGTTACGTTTGAACAGCGAGCGTACGCCCGGTTCGTACTGATCAAAGATAAAACCGCCGGTGCCAATCGGGTGCGACCAGTCGGTGAAGCCCGCGGGCACGACCACCAGATGGTAATCTGCCAGCAGGTACGGCAGGTCGGCGTTGCCGCTGTCGAGAGTAATCAGAATCTGGTTGTCGCCCTGTTTGGTCAGGCCGGTAATCGGTGCCAGCTGCGTTTTGATGGCGCTTTTGGATTTGTCGCCGCGGTGCAGGTTGATGGAGTAAAGAATATCGTCGGCGTCCAGCTTTTTGCCGTTGTGGAAGGTGACGCCATCACGGACGGTAAACACCCATTCGGCTGCGCCCGGTTTGGCTTCCCACGCAGAGAACAGTTCAGGCGTGGCTTTGTTATTTTCATCAATTTCAATCAGGCCATTCATCAGCATATATGCCAGGTTGAGCGGCACCCAGTCGCTGAATAACGTCGGGTCGAGCGTATCACTGGTATTTCCGCCTGACATACCCAGTTTTAATACGCCGCCTTTTTTGGGTTCAGCAGCGAAAGCAGAGAAGGGTGAAAAACCTAAGGCACTGGTAATACCCACAGCGGAAGCGCTGGTAATAAAGCCGCGACGGCTAAGTTGTGCATCCTGCATTAATTTCGTCAAAGGGGAATTATTATCTTTCATTAATTTTCTCCATAGTACGTGCTGGAATTTTATAGGTGCAGGCGAAATACCCCGGGTGTATCTAATTGGCGCAATGGATTGCCCTGATGATTTATATCAAAACCCCCTGTTGAACTTGCATGAGAATTTATCATGAGGGTATGCGAAAAATGCGCGGCAGAACACCCTGAAAAGCTTTATTTTTCTGAGCTATCAATGACAGGAAAGGGAAGTGGCCGGTGGAGATGCATACGGTTGTCGGTTTAATTGGGGTATTTTGCTACCTTCTTGCCTATGCGCTGGTTCAGATGCGCAGGCTAGCGGTTGATGCTAACAGTTACGCCTATCTTAATATAATCGGCGGTGTGTTTGGCCTGTATTCGTTAAGCCATGATTTTAATCTTGCATCCTGTATTTCACAGTCATGCTGGCTGTTGTTTACATTAATCGGGATGAATTCTGCAAGAAAACGCAGAGTTCTGGAGAAAAATAAAATCCCGCCCGCTGATATATAAATAACATATAAGATTATTATTATTTTCTCCTCCCCGTGCGAAGGGGGAGGAGTTTTTTAAGGCTGTTTCAGCCAGTTAATTACTTTATGCACCACCGGTTTCAGGAACCGGTCTTGTGGCGTCAGCATGTAGCATTTTCCGGCAGCAGCCAGTTTACCCGGATGCGCGGCGACCAGTTGTCCGCTGTTGATGTAATCCTGTACCAGACCTTCCCAGCCCAGAAGAACGCCATCGCCCAGCACCGCTGACTGCACCAGAAACGGGTAGTTGTTGGCGCGCCATGTCCGGCGCGGGGTGACGAAAGTGACATCCTGTGAGGCGAACCAGTCGCGCCAGCCGGTCCATTCCCGTTGCGGATCGTCCTGAATCAGCAGTGTTTGTTCCAGCAAATCCGCCGCGCTGGCACGGGCGGGCAAACGGTTGAACAATTCCGGCGAGCACATCGGATAACAGACTTCATCAAACAGTGCCTGCACGTGATAGCCGGGCGGCGGTTCGCGCAGATAGAAAATAGCCAGATCAAATTCTGATGACTTCAGTTCAGAAAAGCTGTCGGAAATTTTCATCTGGATTTGCAGATCCGGCATCAGCTGGCGTAAAGAAGACAGGCGCGATGACAGCCACAGGCCGCTCATGGCGCTGGTACAGGCCAGCGTCACCTGCGGTAAACCGTTCCAGCCCATGACTTCGGCCGTCGAAAGCGAGATATCGCCGAGCAGTTTCCGGACCTGATGCGCGTAAGTTTCACCGCGCGGTGTGAGCGTGGTTTTACGCTGCGCCCGCTGGAAAAGTTTGCAGCCGAGCATTTCCTCAAGCTGAATAATCTGGCGGCTGATGGCGCTTTGTGTGAGGTTCAGCTCGTCGGCTGCCCGGGAAAAACTGCAATAACGCGCCACACATTCGAAGGCCACCAGGGTGTTGAGCGGTGGTAACGGTTCTATCTGCACAGTGATGAGTTCTCCGGGATGCGTTTAGCAGCTTTCCAGCATGTATGAAACCATCTGCCCGACCTGCTGAACGGCGCGTTCAGTTTTGGCCGCCAGAGGCTGAGCATAGTTAATACGCAGACAGTTGCGGTATTTCCCTGAAGCGGAAAATATCGAACCGATCGCAATTTGCACAAAATGTTCTTCCAGCAGCCGGTTCAGGCGCTGCGTATCAACGCGTTCGTCCAGCTCAATCCACAGCAGGAAACCACCCTGAGGGCGGCTGACCCGCGTGCCACACGGAAAATATTTCATCACCCAGTCGGTCATGGTGCACAGATTGCGCTGGTACTGATTACGCATTCTGCGCAGATGCTGAAGGTAATGGCCCTGTTTGATGAAATCCGCGATGGCGATTTGCGGCAGCGTGGCCGACGCGCCGGTGGTGATGTATTTCATGTGCAGTGCGCGGTCGTGATATCGGCCCGGTGCAATCCAGCCGACGCGCAGACCGGGCGCGAGCGTTTTTGAAAATGAGCTGCAAAGCAATACGCGGCCGTCGTCGTCAAACGAAGTAATGGTCGCCGGGCGCGGATACTGATAGGCCAGTTCGCCGTAAACATCGTCCTCGATAATGGCGATATCGTAACGCTGCGCCAGCCTCAGCAGCGCTTTCTTGCGGTCATCCGGCATGTTGTAGCCGAGGGGATTGTTACAGTTTGGTGTGAGCTGGATAGCTTTGATGGGCCACTGTTCCAGCGCCATTTCCAGTGCTTCCAGGCTGATGCCGGTGACCGGGTCTGTCGGAATTTCCAGTGCTTTCATGCCAAAGCCTTTCAGGGTTTGCATCGCGCCGTGAAAACTCGGGGAATCTACCGCCACAATATCGCCGTGTTCGCAAACGGAACGAATGGCGATAGACAGCGCTTCGTGACAGCCGGTGGTGATCAATATATTGCTGGCATCCATATGGCTGCCGCTGTCGATCATCAGGCGCGCAATCTGTTCGCGCAGATCTTCGGAGCCGTAAATGCTGTCGTAGTGAAAGGCATTGAGGTTCTGATGTTGTCCGGCGCGGCCCATCAGACGGCTGAGCGGTTTGAGCGTGGCGGCGGTGACGTCCGGTGAACCGCGCCCCAGCTGAACAAAACCGGGAAGGTGCGGCGAGGTGATCAGCTCCAGAACCTGATCCCACTGGGAAATTTCCACCGGGCGCTGCGTCGGACGACACCCGCTCGGCAGCGCCGCCTGCAACCGGGCTTCCCTGACGAAGTAACCGGATTTCGGACGTGCTTCCACCAGCTGTTTTTCTTCCAGGACGCGGTACGCCTGCTGAACGGTACTGACGCTGACGCCGTGCTCGCTGCTTAAGACGCGCACCGACGGCAGGCGGATCCCCGCCGGGTACAGCCCTTGTTCGATGCGTTCGCTCAGTACATTCGCCAGATTTTCGTAACGGTTCATTTTCATTCCCTCAACGTCTGCGCAATAAGAGCAGTACAGATGCGTCTAATCTAACGCTGAATCTGTCATTGGATCCAGATCTGTATGGTTGAAATACAAAATAACTGAATCTGTAATGTTTTTGCCGGATGTTAGATCCTGATCACAGGTCGTTAACAGGAGCAGAAAATGAAAAATACCATTGAAGAACGGCAGTTTGCCGCTTGTGAGTCAGTGCGTAGTGCCGAAAGTGTTGCACCGGTACAGATGCCGGTTAAGCAGGGCGGATGGGTAAAACAGGTGTTCAGTGTTTTACATGCCTGGAATGAGCGCCGCGTCAGCCGCAAACTTCTGCATGCGCTGAGCCCGGAGCAACTGAAAGATATCGGGCTGGCAAGATCGGATATCGATAAAGAGTATCCACGAAGCGTCTGGCCGAACTGGCCGAAATAAATGAGACGTTATAAAAAAGGGGAAACGGTGTCGCGTTTCCCCTTCGATTTCTTCAGCTGCGGCTTTTAGTAGCTCAGGCTGAGAATGCGGCGGGCAGCCACCCGATCGATATCTTTGTGTTCGCCCATCGGCAGCAGGTTGAAGCGGGTCAGATTCTCCAGCACTTCTTCAATGACTTTTTCCGGCACGCCGTACGCGCTGATGCGCGTTTTCACGCCCATATCATCAAAGAAATCGCGGGTTTTATCGATGGCCGCGGTGATACGGGTTTCTTCATCACCGTCGGTCAGCCCCCAGACGCGCTCTGCGTATTGCAGCAGTTTGAGGCGTTTAGTTTCACGTTGTACCTGAAGCAGCGAAGGCAGCAGAACGGCCAGCGTTTCAGCGTGATCCAGATGATAGAGCGCGGTGAGCTGGTGGCCGATGCGGTGCGTTGCCCAGTCCTGCGGCACGCCGACGCCAATCAGACCATTCAGTGCCAGCGTTGCCGACCAGGTGACGGTTGAGCGCACATCGTAATTTTCCGGATCGGTCAGCGCTTTCGGGCCTTCTTCGATAAGCGTCAGCAGCAGGCCCTCGGCAAAACGATCCTGCACTTTGCCGTAAACCGGATACGTCAGGTATTGCTCAATCACATGTACAAAGGCGTCAACCACGCCGTTGGACACTTGTTTAACCGGCAGCGTGTAGGTTTTTCGCGGATCCAGCACGGCAAACTGCGGGTACAGATGCGCGTCGCTGAAACCCATTTTTGCGCCCAGTGCGACGTTAGTGACCACGGCTGTCGGGTTCATTTCCGAACCGGTCGCCGGTAACGTCATGATGCAACCGAGCGGCATGGCTTTTTCCAGCGGCAGGCGTTTCGACCACATATTCCAGACGTCGCCCTCGTACAGGACGGCGGCGGCGATAAATTTGGTGGCATCCACGACAGAACCGCCGCCAACGGCCAGCAGGAAGTCGATTTTTTTCTCTTTAACCAGCTCAACGGCAATCATCAGGGTTTCGAAATGCGGGTTAACCTCAATGCCGCCAAATTCGAAAATTTCGCGGTCACCGAGAGCTTTGCGCGCTTCATCAATCGTACCGAATTTTTTTGCGCTGCCGCCGCCGTAGGTAATCAGGACGCGGGCGTTGGCCGGAATGTACTGGCCGATATCGGCAATACGCTGTGTACCAAAAAGAACGCGGGTGGGATTGTAGTAATCGAAGTTAAACATAGCAGGAACTCCTTGAACCTCCCCCCGGGGATGAGGGGAGGGGCTTACTGAGAAACGCAGTGGCTTATTTCACCTGCATGCCAGGTTGTGCGCCGGAATCCGGGCTGAGCAGGAAGATGTCTTTTCCGCCAGGGCCTGCGGCCATCACCATGCCTTCAGAAATGCCAAAGCGCATTTTACGCGGCGCAAGGTTCGCGACCATGATGGTCAGACGGCCTTCCAGCGCTTTCGGATCCGGATAGGCAGAGCGGATACCGGAGAAGATCTGACGGGTTTCGCCGCCCAGATCCAGTTGCAGACGCAGCAGTTTGTCGGAACCTTCCACGAAATCAGCGCTTTTGATCAGCGCGATACGCATGTCGACTTTTGCGAAGTCATCAAAGGTGATGGTTTCCTGAATCGGATCATCCGCCAGCGGGCCGGTTGCTGGGGCTTTCGCTGCCGCAATGTCTTCTTTCGATGCATCAACCATGGCGGTCACTTTATCCAGTTCGATACGGTTAAACAGCGCCTTGAACGGATTCACTTGATGAGAAAGCAGCGGTTGTGCAATCGCATCCCACTCAAGCGTGGTGTTCAGGAAAGCTTCTGTGCGTTCAGACAGTGAAGGCAGAACCGGTTTCAGGTATGTCATCAGAACGCGGAACAGGTTGATGCCCATTGAGCAAATCGCCTGCAGGTCCGCGTCGCGGCCTTCCTGTTTTGCCACAACCCACGGCGCCTGTTCGTCTACATAACGGTTAGCCAGGTCAGCCAGCGCCATGATTTCACGGATTGCACGGCCTGATTCGCGGCTGTCATACGCCTGCGCAATACTTTCAGCGGCATCCGTGAAGGTTTTGTACAGCGCTTCATCCGCCAGTTTATCCGCCAGTTTGCCGTCAAAACGTTTGGCGAGGAAACCGGCGTTACGTGAAGCCAGGTTGACCACTTTGTTCACGATGTCTGCGTTAACGCGCTGCACGAAATCTTCCAGATTCAGGTCGATATCGTCGATACGGGAAGACAGTTTCGCGGTGTAGTAATAACGCAGGCAGTCTGCATCCAGATGGTTCAGATAAGTGCTGGCCTTGATGAAGGTGCCGCGTGATTTAGACATCTTCGCGCCGTTCACCGTCACATAACCGTGAACGAACAGGTTGGTTGGCTTGCGGAAATTGCTGCCTTCAAGCATTGCCGGCCAGAACAGGCTGTGGAAATAGACGATGTCTTTACCGATGAAGTGATACAACTCGGTGGTGGAATCTTTCTTCCAGAACTCGTCGAAGTTCAGGTCGCTGCGGCGGTCACACAGGTTTTTGAATGAACCCATGTAGCCGATTGGCGCGTCCAGCCAGACGTAAAAATATTTGCCCGGCGCATCAGGAATTTCGAAACCGAAGTACGGCGCGTCGCGGGAGATATCCCACTGTTGCAGGCCGGATTCAAACCATTCCTGCATTTTGTTCGCGACCTGCTCCTGCAACGCACCGGAACGGGTCCACGCCTGCAACATCGCGCTGAATTCAGGCAAATCAAAGAAGTAATGCTCGGAATCACGCAGCACAGGCGTCGCGCCGGAGACCACAGATTTCGGCTCGATCAGTTCGGTCGGGCTGTAGGTTGCACCACACACTTCACAGTTATCGCCGTACTGGTCTGGCGATTTACATTTCGGGCAGGTGCCTTTAACGAAACGGTCAGGCAGGAACATGCCTTTCTCCGGATCGTACAGCTGAGAAATGGTGCGATTCTTGATGAAACCGTTTTCTTTCAGACGACCATAAATCAGCTCCGACAGTTCACGGTTTTCGTCACTGTGCGTGGAGTGATAGTTGTCGTAGCTGATGCCGAAGCCGGCGAAGTCTTTCTGATGCTCCTGGCTCATTTCGGCAATCATCTCTTCCGGCTTGATACCGAGTTGCTGTGCTTTCAGCATGATCGGTGTGCCGTGCGCATCGTCCGCACAGATGAAGTGCACTTCATTGCCACGCATTCGCTGGAAACGAACCCAGACGTCAGCCTGGATATGCTCGAGCATGTGACCGAGGTGGATGGATCCGTTGGCGTACGGAAGTGCACAGGTTACCAAAATTTTTTTCGCGACTTGAGCCATAGTAAGAGCTTGCTTTCTGTTGTTGAAATCAGGGGCATTGATGTTAACCGAAAGCGCCGCCCCGCGTAAACAAACGGGGGGATCTCCTTACGTGTGTTCTGTTATGCTTAGGGTAAATAACTAGTCTGATAACCAGTTTTCAAGGAGCCGGGATGACATCTCAATCCCCACAGCAGACCACACCCGCAGGGCTGCGCGCACTCGTGACCGGCGTACTGGCCACCTTCCGCCATTCAACACTTCAAAAAGATTTAGCTGCGATAAAAGCGGTGCATCATTGCGTGCTGATGGACGAAGTTCTGCATATCGATCTGACGCTGCCGTTTGCCTGGAACAGCGGTTTCGAGGTGCTTAAAGATGAAACCAGCGGTGAATTGCTGCGGGTTACCGGCGCTTCGGCCATTCAGTGGAACCTGCGTCACGATATCGCCACGATGAAACGTGCCAATGATCAGCCCGGCATTAAAGGCGTACGCAATATTCTGGCGGTCAGCTCAGGCAAAGGCGGCGTGGGTAAATCCACCACGGCGGTGAATCTGGCGCTGGCGCTGGCCGCGGAAGGCGGAAAAGTCGGTATTCTGGACGCGGATATCTATGGCCCGTCGGTGCCGAACATGCTGGGCACGGAAGAAGAGCGTCCGACATCACCGGATGGTGTACATATGTCGCCGATTATGGCGCACGGACTGGCGACTAACTCCATTGGTTATCTGGTCACCGACGAAAATGCGATGGTGTGGCGCGGCCCGATGGCCAGCAAAGCGCTGATGCAGATGTTGCAGGATACGCTGTGGCCGGATCTCGATTATCTGGTGATTGACCTGCCGCCGGGCACCGGCGATATCCAGCTGACGCTGTCGCAAAATATTCCGGTGACGGGCGCGCTCGTGGTGACCACGCCGCAGGACATCGCGCTGCTCGACGCTATGAAAGGCATTGTGATGTTTGAGAAAGTACATGTGCCGGTGTTAGGCATTATCGAAAATATGAGCATGCATGTGTGCAGCAACTGCGGGCATCATGAACCGATTTTCGGCACCGGCGGCGCACAACGTCTGGCCGAAAAATACCGTTGCGAATTACTGGCTCAGTTACCGCTGCATATTTCGCTGCGCGAGGATTTGGATCGCGGCGAACCGACCGTTGTCTCTAATCCTGAAAGCGAGTTCACGACGATTTATCGCGAACTTGCGTCAAAAGTAGCGTCGCAGCTGTTCTGGAAAGGCGACGCGATTCCGACAGAAATCGCTTTCCGGGCGGTTTAATCTCCCAACTCTGCGAATTATTGCCCGATGTCAGCGATTACACCGCCTTAACGCTGGCATCGGGTAGTGTGTTGTACTTATAATTGGCGCGTTCAAAGCACACGCTGTGCTTGCCTTCCAACTTCCAAATCAGGTCTTTAATTTTATGTCTGACAAATTCCATCAGTGTGTCATCGTGGGTATCGCTGGCGCATCTGCTTCGGGAAAAAGCCTCATCGCCAGTACGTTATACCGTGAACTTCGTGATCAGGTAGGTGATGAGCATATCGGGGTGATCCCGGAAGATTGCTACTATAAAGACCAAAGCCATATGACCATGGAAGAACGGGTCAAAACCAACTATGACCATCCCAGTGCCATGGATCACAATTTGCTGTTCCAGCATTTGCAGGCAATGAAGTCAGGTCAGGCTATCGAATTACCGAGTTACAGTTTTATCGAACATACCCGTCTGGCTGAGACCGTGACGCTCAAGCCTAAGAAAGTCATTATTCTGGAAGGGATCCTGTTACTGACCGACGTGCGTCTGCGTCAGGAAATGAATTTCTCTATCTTCGTGGATACACCGCTGGATATCTGCCTGATGCGCCGCATGAAGCGCGATGTCAACGAGCGTGGCCGCTCTATGGATTCCGTGATGGCGCAATACCAGAAAACTGTCCGTCCAATGTTCCTGCAATTTATCGAACCTTCAAAACAATACGCAGACATCATTGTGCCGCGTGGCGGTAAAAACCGGATTGCGATTGATATTCTTAAGGCGAAAATCAGCCAGTTCTTCAACTAATCGCGGAACAATCCGTAGAAAACCACACCGGAGATACGATGAGACTTTGCGATCGAGACATAGAAGCCTGGCTGGACAGCGGCAAATTAGGCATTTCACCCCGTCCGCCGGTTGAGCGGATTAACGGTGCAACGGTAGATGTGCGTCTGGGTAACGGTTTTCGCGTTTTCCTCGGCCATAACGCTGGCTTTATCGATCTGAGTGGCCCGAAAGACGAAGTAAGCGCGGCGCTGGACAAAGTGATGAGCGACGAAATCGTTCTGCCGGAAGGTGAAGCTTTCTTCCTGCATCCCGGCGAACTGGCGCTGGCGGTCACTTTTGAATCCGTCACTATTCCGGATGATCTGGTGGGCTGGCTCGATGGCCGTTCTTCACTGGCGCGTCTGGGCCTGATGGTACACGTCACGGCACACCGCATCGATCCGGGCTGGAAAGGTCGCATCGTCCTTGAGTTCTACAATTCCGGTAAACTGCCTCTGGCGCTTCGCCCGGGTATGCTGATTGGCGCGTTAAGCTTTGAACCGTTGTCCGGTTCAGCTGCACGCCCTTATAACAGCCGTCAGGATGCGAAATACCGCGACCAGCAAAGTGCAATTGCCAGTCGTATTGATAAAGACTGATTCTGTTTTTTATCGGCGTGAGCGGATGAAAACGTGAGGAAGGCATGAGAAGACTACTGACAACACTGGTGATTTTACTGGTGGTTATCATTGCCGGCATGACTTCGCTGGTATTTCTGATCAACCCGAACGATTTCCGTCAGTACATGGTGGAAAGGGTTGAGGTGAAAAGCGGTTACAAGCTGGCCATTAATGGTTCGCTGCGCTGGCACGTCTGGCCGCAGCTGAGCATTATTGCCGGGCAGACATCGCTCACCGCGCCGAGTGCGAAAGAACCGGTGGTCAGTGCTGAAAATATGCGACTGGATGTCAAACTCTGGCCTCTCATTTCTCATCAGCTCGCCGTAAAGCAAGTTTTGTTTAAAAATGCGATTATCCGGTTAACGCCGGATACCGAAGAGAATCAGCCCGATGCGCCGGTTGCTCCATCTTCTCCGGTTCCTGTGGCGCCCGGTGCGTCTGAGCTGGACGCTGGCTGGAAGTTCGACATTGATAAAATCAGCATCGCTGACAGTTTGCTTATCTGGCAGCGTGGCGACGATGAACAAATCAATGTGCGCGACATTAATCTCGAAATTGATAAAGACGACAACCGGCAGGCCTCTGTCCAGCTTTCCAGCCGCATCAATCGTAATCAGCGTGATTTAGCCTTCACGATGAATGCGGAACTGGATATGCAGCATTATCCGCAGGCCTTTGCTGCCAACATCAGCAAATTTACCTATCAGCTGAGCGGCGCGGATATTCCGGTTAAAGGCATTCAGGGCAACGGTTCGATGCAGGCGAGTTATCAGCGGGAGACTAATGCTGTGACGCTCAGCCAGATGGCGCTGACCGCCAATGATAATCAGATCTCCGGTACGGCTTCGGCCACGCTGGGCGATGAACCGAATTATCAGCTGAACCTGAACGCGGAAAAACTCGATCTGGATGCGCTTTCCGGCTGGCAGCCGAAAACAACGGAAGAGACAGCCACGACTTCTCAGGCCATTACGTCGGCGCCGGTTATTGCGCGCGACATAGATGAACAACCCAACGGGCTGAGTGAACTTCAGACATTCAATGCGCACCTGGCGCTGAAAGTGGCTGATCTTACTTACCGTGGAATGAAAATTCAGAACCTGGCGCTCGAAGCTGATAATCAGCAAGGGCAGGTTTCGCTGTCGACGTTCAGCGGCAACATGGGTACCGGCAATTTCTCACTGCCAGGCAAAATGGATGTGACGGGCAAGAAAATTCAGGTTCAGTTGGTGCCTGACGTCAACAAGATTGAGCTGGGCGATTTGCTTTCGGCATATGAGTTGCCTAAGGCGCTGACCGGCAACTTCTCGCTGAAGGGTAATGTGAGCGGTGAAGGCCTTTCAGCCGCTGATTTCGCGCGGCACTGGCAGGGCGATGGCCAGATTTCAATGGATAATGCGCGTCTGAATGGCATGAATATTCAGCAGCTTATCCAGCAGGCTATTGCGAGAAACAGCGATAAAGTTCAGGGCCTCGACCGTTACGAGCACTACAGCCAGATTGATACGCTGAATGCGAAAGGTCATCTTGCCGATGGCACGCTGACGCTGAGCAATATGGAAGGAGTGTCGCCGATGGTCACCGGCAAAGGTGACGGCACCATTAATATGGCTGCACAGCAGGTGGATTTGAATCTGCTGATCCGCGTAACCGGCGGCTGGAAGGGCGACAGTAATCTGATCAATACGCTGAAAACGACCGATATTCCGCTGCGGGTGTACGGGCCGTGGTCGCAGATGCATTATCAGTTGCAGGTTGACCAGATATTGCGTCAGTCACTGGAGCAGAGCGCCCGCAGCGCTATCCAGAACTGGATTGATAAACGCAAAGACAGTAAAGCCGGTGATGAAGTTCAGAAGATATTGAAGAAGTAACATCGGATTAGCCGGGAATAAAAACGGGGTGCTCAATGGCACCCCGTTTTTTTGGTCACGCTTACCGCGAAGAAATCAGACTTCGTAATCGTCGGACACCGGCGGATTGAGCGGGGTGATCTTCACTTTTAAAATCCGGTGACTGCTGACTTCCAGTGGTTCGTACAAATAATCGTTAATTTTTATCTGTGCGCCGACCTGCGGAATGCTCTGGGTATATTCCATCAGTAAACCGGCCAGCGTGTGGTATTCGCGCTTATCATCGAGCGGCAGGGGGATGTACATTGCCAGATCCTCGAGCGGCATATAGCCATTCGCAATCCAGCTTCCGTCTTCCTGCTGCTGGATATCGTGGCGTGCATCCGGCAACTCATCAGATTCCGGCAGATTCCCGGCAATGGTTTCCATCACGTCAGTCAGCGTCACGATGCCTTCGACAGAACCAAACTCATCCACGACAAAAGCAAAGTGCGTTTTCGCCTGACGGAACTGTTCAAGCGCCATCAGCAATGAAAGCTGCTCCGGGAAGATCAAGGGTTGGCGGATCAGTGCCTTAAGATCTAACTCATTTTGCAGCAGCTGCTGTTTAAGCAAGTCAACAACATGAACAACACCCAGCGGCTCGTCGGTCGAGCTGTCTTCCGTCACCAGAATGCGCGTGTGCTGATTCTCGGCAATCTGATTTCTCAGGACATCAATGGGGTCATTCAGTTCGAGATTATCGACGTCATGACGCGAGGTCATTACGCTGCTGACCGTGCGCTGCCCCAGCCCCAGAACGCGTTCAATCATGTTGCGTTCCTGCTGGTTGAAAATGGCGTCTTCTTCAGTGCTATCCGCAATCATGCTGGACGAATGGGCATCCAGTTCAGCCTCTTCATGCTTGCCGCGTAAAACGCGCAGAACCGTCTCCGCCGTGCGTTCACGCAAAGAACGACGCGATGACAGGAAGCGTTTGCGGTTAAATTGTGCCAGCTGATTGAGCGCTTCGATGATCACCGAGAAACCGATAGCCGCGTACAAATAGCCTTTAGGAATCGCGTAGCCAAAGCCTTCGGCGACCAGACTGAAGCCGATCATCAGCAGGAAACTCAGACATAAAATAACGATGGTGGGATGCGCGTTCACAAACTTAGTCAGCGGCTTGCTGGCCAGGAGCATCAGCCCGATGGCGATACAGACTGCCGCCATCATAACGGCCAGATGATCCACCATACCAACGGCGGTAATCACCGAGTCGAGGGAAAATACCGCATCGAGCACCACGATCTGCGCCACGACAGGCCAGAATCTGGCACCGCTTTGCTGATGGCTCTGCTCTTCATCTTTACCTTCCAGGCGCTCATTGAGCTCCATGGTGGCTTTAAACAGCAGGAACACGCCGCCGGTCAGCATAATCATGTCTCGGGCGCTGAACGGATGCCCGAGTAAAGTGATGAGAGGGCGGGTGAGGGTCGACAGCCAGGAAATTGACGCCAGTAACAACAGGCGCATCACTAATGCCAGCATTAACCCTGTGACGCGGGCTTTGTCGCGCTGCCGGCGGGGAAGCTTTTCTGCCAAAATGGCGATGAAAATCAGGTTGTCTATCCCTAAGACAATTTCAAGGATTACCAGGGTAGCCAGCCCGGCCCAGATTGACGGATCGGCGATCCATTCCATATTGCTTGTTTCACCTTTAGTTACACGACGATTGTCGCACGTTGAATAATGGGCGTCAGAGGGCGAAATTTCAAATCTAAATCAGCGTGCTACCGCATAGCGTGATGGAAATGAAACAGGTGCGGTTGCTGTGCGGTAAAGTTTAACGGGATGTTTTGGAAAGCAGCAAATTGTGTGCAGAAAATCAGCGAACAGGTTCAACATTCCTAATTTTAAGTCTTTAGCTTACCGTTATGTGCTGCTTGCTGGTATCGTAATGGCATACACAGAATGGTGCTGGAGTCCTAAAGTCAGCAGTATAGTCTCCCTAAACGAAATCACAGGGACTATACTCAGGGAAGAAAATATCGTGCTGGGAAATTAATTTGTTTATACAATTTCAGTTCAGTGAATGCCCTGACATGTTTGGCTCCCCAACTGACTGAATTTACACACCAATAGGTTTCAAGGAGTATCTTCTACAATGTTAAAAGCTGTTATCCCTGTTGCCGGTCTGGGCACACGTATGTTGCCAGCGACGAAAGCCATTCCAAAAGAAATGTTGCCTATCGTCGACAAGCCTTTAATCCAGTACATCGTTAATGAATGTGCGGCGGCGGGCATCAAAGAGATCATTCTCGTCACGCATTCTTCCAAAAATGCCATCGAAAACCACTTCGATACTTCATTCGAACTGGAAAGCATGCTGGAAACCCGCGTTAAGCGTCAGTTGCTGGAAGAAGTGCAGTCAATCTGTCCGAAAGGCGTGACTATCATGAACGTGCGTCAGGGGCAGTCTAAAGGCCTTGGACATGCCGTTCTGTGTGCTAAACCTTTGATTGGTAACTCACCTTTTGCGGTTATCCTTCCAGACGTTCTGATGGATGATTCAACCAGCGATCTGCGTAAAGACAACCTTGCAGCAATGCTTCGCCGTTTCAAAGAGACCGGCAACAGCCAGGTTATGGTTGAAGAAGTGCCTGAAAAAGACGTGTCCAAATACGGTATCGTGAACTGTAATGGTGCGGAAGTTGAGCCGGGCGAAAGTGCGCCAATGACTGCCATCGTTGAAAAACCTGAATTGAAAGATGCGCCATCTAACCTCGCGGTTGTGGGGCGTTATGTTCTTTCCGAAGCTATCTGGCCACTGCTGGCAGTAACGCCATACGGTGCAGGTAATGAAATCCAGTTGACGGATGCCATTGCTATGCTGATGAAAAAACAAACTGTAGAAGCTTTCTCCATGACTGGCCGTTCACACGACTGTGGTGACAAACTCGGTTATATGAAAGCGTTTGTTGAGTATGGCATTCGCCATAACTCACAAGGTGAAGCGTTCAAGGCGTGGTTGAAAGAGTTTTCGATCGAGTAAATTTTTTTTTGCTTAAAAAACACCGATGCGTCGGTGTTTTTTTTTGAAATTTTAGTTAATGGGATCAATTTTCTTAAAAAAATGCAAGTGAGACTAATCTGCTATGGTGCTAACATTAACCTAACTATATTAATAACATAGTGTGAATGTTGGAATATGGCCTGGCTAAAGCTTAGCCGTTATTTAGCGTGCTATTTTAAACAGATAGTAAAGATCAGGTTAAAAAATGACTATTGATTTTTGGATTTAAAACACTGTCGAAAAGGCAGCGGTTCATCAAAGCAGGTATATGATATTATATGCTCATTGAATGCTGTATATACTCATCCTAGATTGAAAGTATCTTCTTGAAAAATATAGATTAATTATATTTTTTAGCGTTTTGCTTCTATTTGAGAACTTATGCTGCAGTTCTTGGCCTGTCAGTTCAGGCACATGAGAATAGTTAATCACTTGAGAACGTTTATAAATGAATATACTGATTACAGGCGGGGCAGGTTTTATCGGTTCTGCCGTCGTCCGTCACATTATTTCGGAAACTACTGATAATGTACTTGTGGTTGATTGCTTAACCTATGCTGGCAATCTTGAGTCATTGAAATCTGTTGAAAATGATTCGCGTTATCACTTTGCCAAAGTGGATATCTGCGACAGACCCTCACTCGACGCATTGTTTTCTGAGTTCAAACCGGATGCAGTTATGCATTTGGCTGCCGAGAGTCATGTTGATCGATCGATCGATGGCCCTGCTGCATTTATCGAAACAAATATTGTTGGTACATATACGCTTCTGGAAGCTGCTCGTCAGTATTGGTCTGGTCTTGAAGAGTCATATAAAAACAATTTTAGATTCCATCATATTTCCACTGATGAAGTCTATGGCGACCTACATGGCACTGATGATCTGTTCACCGAGACGACGTCATACGCTCCTAGCAGTCCGTATTCTGCAACCAAAGCTGCCAGTGATCACCTTGTTCGAGCCTGGAACCGTACTTATGGCTTCCCAACGTTGGTGACGAATTGTTCTAATAACTATGGTCCATATCATTTTCCTGAGAAGCTGATTCCACTGGTTATTTTGAACGCAATTAGCGGGAAGGCGTTACCTGTCTATGGCAATGGCGCACAAGTTCGAGATTGGTTGTTTGTCGAAGATCATGCTCGTGCTTTATATCAGGTAGTAACTAAGGGTGTTGTTGGGGAAACTTACAACATTGGTGGTCATAATGAGAGAAAGAACCTTGATGTTGTAAAAACTATCTGTGCGATTTTAGATCAGCTAGTGGATGCTAAACCAGCCGGGATTACTCATTTTAACGAATTGATCACTTATGTTACTGACCGACCTGGTCATGATATGCGCTATGCCATTGATGCCAGCAAAATTGAACGTGAACTAGGCTGGAAACCGTTAGAGACATTTGAAAGTGGGATTTTAAAAACGGTCAAATGGTATCTGGGAAATGAGAACTGGTGGCGTAGGGTTCAGGATGGATCATATGCGGGTGAACGTCTTGGTTTAAAAGACTAAAAATAGGATTTCCGTAAATGAAAGGTATAGTTTTAGCTGGAGGTGCGGGCACACGTTTGCATCCCATCACTCTTGGGATATCGAAACAGTTACTACCTGTCTATGATAAGCCTATGATTTATTACCCTCTTTCAGTTTTAATGTTAGCAGGAATTAATGATATTTTGCTGATTTCTACTCCAGATGATCTGCCGTCGTTTAAGCGATTGCTGGGAGATGGTTCTCAATTCGGTATTAAGCTTCAATATGCTGAACAACCCTCACCTGATGGCTTAGCTCAAGCCTTCATTATTGGAGAAGAATTTATTAACGGAGAACGTTGCGCTTTAGTTCTCGGTGACAATATTTATTTTGGGCAAGGTTTTGGGAAAAAATTGGAAGACGTTGCTTCCCGGGATGAAGGTGCAACTGTCTTTGGCTATCAGGTGCTTGATCCAGAACGTTTTGGAGTTGTGCATTTTGACGAGAATTTCAACGCATTATCCATAGAAGAGAAACCTGCTAAGCCCAAATCTCAGTGGGCAGTAACCGGGCTCTACTTTTATGATAGCGATATCGTTGAAATGGCAAAGCAAGTTAAACCTTCGGAACGAGGTGAGTTAGAAATCACCACCTTGAATGAGATGTATCTCAAAAAAGGAAAGTTAAAGGTTGAATTGTTGGGCCGTGGATTTGCATGGTTAGATACAGGTACACATGACAGCTTGATTGAAGCATCACAATTTATTCATACGATTGAAAAGCGACAAGGCTTTAAAGTCGCATGCCTTGAAGAAATTGCATACAGAAAGGGTTGGTTAAATCGTGATCAAGTAGAGGTTCAGGCAAAGTCGATGGAGAAGACTCCGTACGGACAGTACCTTAAAAAGTTGCTTATAGAAGACTAATTCAACAAATTTTATATCTTAATTTGAGTTGCTCGGGTGTGTATGTACATGAGCAACTCTGAATAACTAGTAGTTATTAGTAATGTATTAACGTGTAAGACACGGATTTTTCGATAGTTCACAAGCGGCTTTAGTGACAATTCAGTACATTGGTAGCTGTTAAGCCAAGGGCGGTAGCGTGATATTTTTTATTGCCAAAAAGACAATAATCCAAACCGTTAAACGTCAAGAATTTAATTGAGGCTAATGTGGTTTAATGTATGTTTAATAATAGAATGCCTATATATAATCTTTAGTCAAAAAATAAAATAAAATAAATGTTGATTAATGATTGCAAGCTTCAAGAGGAAAAAAATGAATACTATTCTTATTTTGGGTGGTTCAGGGTTTATAGGAGCTAATCTGAGTGAATACTTTAGCCAGAAAGACATAAAAATAATTAATTTCAGTAGGTCTCCAACTAAAATTAAACATGAAAACATCATTAATGTTTGCGGTGATTGTAAGGATATAACTGCCCTGAATAGTATCTTTGAAACCTATAAGATTGATGTGGTCATACACTCACTTACAAGTTTTACTGTCATGGATACTATTGATTCGTGTCAGGGTCTACTCTCCACGAATCTTTCCGCTTTCATTGATCTGGTTAACTTAGCTAAAAAACATAATGTCAATAAATTAGTTTATATTTCTTCTGGGGGGGCGATATATGGTATCGCTGATGCACCTATAAAAGAAACGCATGAGATATCGCCAGTTAGTTTCTATGGATGGATGAAAGAAGCATGTGAGCGATATCTAGAATTTGCTGCAAGATTAGAACCTAAATTTAATTATCTTATTCTTCGACCAGCGAACGTTTACGGAAAATATCAAAAAATAGAAAGAATTATCGGTGTTGCATTATTTAATGCAATTCAAGGTAATCCTATGAATATCTATGGAGATATTCATACTCAAAAGGATTACATACATATCGACGATTTTTGCGAGATCACAGAAAAATTAATTAAATCTTCAAAATGGAACGAAGTTTACAATATTGGCTCTGGGGTTGGTACGAGTACGAAAGATATTTTGAAATATGCACAATTAATAGTAGGTAAAAGTCTTTCAATTAAGTATTTTGATCAAAAGACAGGAGACGTTTCGTACAATATACTTGATATTGATAAGATGAAAAATGACATCAATAAGTATGAATTTATCTCCGTTGAAACAGGAATGCGAGATATGTACGATTATGTCTGCAAAATCACACACTCAGACTAAAGTAAACCGCTTTATATAACTATATTTTTAGCTGTCGGAATTTCACTAATGTTTTAGCCGCGTGCTTTTTGTGAAATAAATATTAATGCGTCACTATCAATCAGAGATTTGTATGAAGTACAGCCTGGGTTATTTATTTGATTTAGCAACTGTAATCACCGAAAAAGAGCTTAAAGTACGCTATAAGAGTAGTTTTTTTGGGTATCTATGGTCCATAGCAAATCCACTCTTATTTGCGATGATTTATTATTTTATATTTAAGTTAATTATGAGGGTGCAGATACCAAATTATACGGTATTTATTATTACAGGCCTCTTTCCATGGCAATGGTTCGCTAGTTCAACGTCAAACTCATTATTTTCATTCCTGGCGAATGCTCAAATTATAAAAAAAACGGTCTTTCCACGCTCAGTGATACCAATGAGCAATGTACTAATGGAATGCCTGCACTTTCTTTGCACAATCCCCGTTATTATTGTCTTTCTCTATATATATAATATGTATCCTTCATGGGAGTGGATATGGGGGATCCCTCTGATAGGTTTTGCTCAGATTTTATTAATGCTAGGTGTTGCATTGACTTTATCAACCCTCAATCTTTTCTTCCGTGATCTAGAAAGATTCATCACTCTTGGTATTATGTTACTTTTCTACTGTACCCCGATTCTTTATTCGGGAGATATGATACCTGAACAGTATCGCTGGTTAATTGATTATAATCCTTTAGCTAACATGATACTTAGCTGGAGGGATTTATTCATGAACAATACTGTTAACTATAATGATATTGCGAAATTATATGGCTACGGAATAATTTCAATTTTAATTGGTAGCGCCATATTTAATAAATTGAAATATCGTTTTGCAGAGATTTTATAATGAATACTGTTATTGAATTTGATAATGTCACAAAGAGATATCCACTCTATCA